>DASTVU010000001.1:0-6332 GCA_035758935.1 Pyrinomonadaceae bacterium
CGGTGAAGGAACCCGATCAGCTCGTCCTTTTTGGAAACGGAAAGAACCAGGGCGCCACCGACAGCTTCCCGGATTCAAGTACGGAACTTTTCTCGTACCCGTTTTATCGAAAAGTCCAGCAACGCACCGATCTGTTTTCGAGCGTGGGCAGTCTCTTGAGCATTCCCTGGGACGTGCACGGTTTCGTCAATGTAAACGGCACGAGCAGCGACATCGAATCAATGCAGGTACAGCTCGTCTCCGGCAGTTACTTTCCTGTGTTAGGCGTGAATGCTGGTCTCGGTCGTGTGCTGAGTGAAGCTGACGATCAGAATGCAGGCGGTCACCCCGTGGCAGTTATCAGTTACGCATGGTGGCAAAAGCGACTCGGCGGCAATCCGTCCGCGATCGGCAAAACAATCACTATCGACGACATTGCTTACACGATTGTCGGTGTTGCGCCCAAGGAATTCTTCGGCACGACGGTTGGCTTGGCTCCCGATCTCTGGGTGCCGCTCGCGATGGAGAAGCAGATACCGCCGGCGCATTGGGGCGAAAGAGAAAACGACGAGTTTCAATCACTCTACCTCATCGGTCGTTTGCAAAACGGAGTGAGTGCGGCGCAAGCCAATGCAGCCATCAATCTGTTTTTCCAGCAACAATATCTCCAGCCGCGTGCGGGGTCACAACCAAATTCCCAAACATTGAAGGACATGCAAAACGCGAGCATCGAACTGACGCCGGTCAGTCGTGGCTTGTCGTCGCTGCGCGAACAGTTCTCCCTCTCGTTAAAAGTCCTGATGGGTGTGGTTGGGCTCGTGTTGCTGATCGCGAGTGCGAACGTAGCGAATCTGTTGTTGGCCCATGGCGCTGCGCGTACGAAAGAATTCGCATTACGTATGGCTGTGGGCGCTGGACGTTTGCGGCTCGTGCGGCAGTTATTCACTGAAAGCGCTCTGCTGGTGTTCCTCGGTGCAATTGCCGGACTTGCTTTCGCCTGGTGGGGAACGCGGCTGCTGTTAGTGATGGCCTCAGATGGACCAGAGGCTTTGCCGTTACAAGTGACGCCAAGTTGGCGCGTCCTTGCATTCACTATCGGCGTGTCTGCATTTTGTGCTCTCGTCTTCGGCATCGCGCCGGCGCTGCGCGCATCGCGTATTGAACCAAACACTTCGCTCAAAGCCGGTAAGAGTACAACACTCAGTCCACTCAAGAATCCACTCGGCAAAGCGTTTGTGGTGGCGCAAGTGGCGCTCTCATTGCTGCTGCTAGTCGGCGCCGGTCTTTTTGTGCGCACCTTAATCAATTTGCAGAGCATCCCGACCGGCTTCAATGAGGAAAACGCAATGCTTTTTCAGGTGGACACTTCAGCCACGGGTTTCAAAGCTGAAGATGATCCGCGACTACCGGCGATGCTGAACGAAGTCGAAGAGAAGGTCAGGGCGATTCCCAATGTGCAGGCCGCTTCGTTTGCTTTCTTTGTTTTTCATCAGGGCCAGTGGAGTAGTGCTGCTTATACGCGCGAAGACGGTATCGCTGAAGGACAGAGCCGCCAGCTGCGCAACAACATCGTCGGCAAAGATTTCTTTGCGGCGATGGGGATTCCTGTGAAGGAGGGACGTAACTTCGGACCGCAGGACACGAAGGATTCGCAGAAGATCGCACTCATTAATGAAGCGGCGGTTAGAAAGTTTTTCCCCACGGGGTCACCCGTTGGTAAACGATTCGGAATCGATGGTCCTGAATCTACCGAAGCGATCGAAGTTATCGGCGTAGTTAAGGACGCAAAATTCGGAAGCCTGCAGGAGAAGTTCGCGCCGATGGCGTTCTATCCGCATCAACAACGTCCGGATGCAATTAGTAACTTCGTGGTGCGTTTCTCAGGACCTGCGAGTGCTGTCGTGCCGCAGATCAGGCAAACGATCAAGCAGGTCAATCGCAATCTGCCGGTCGACGATGTTGTGCCTCTTTCAGATTTCATTAATCGCTCACTTGTACAACAGACACTTGTTGCGCGGCTCGGGTCATTCTTTGGACTGCTCGCGTTGTTGCTTGCGTGTGTCGGGTTGTACGGAGTGATGTCTTACGGCGTGGCGCGTCGCACGAACGAAATCGGAATTCGGATGGCGCTCGGCGCGCGTGGTCTCAGTGTGCTCTGGCTCGTGTTGCGTGAAGCATTGTTGCTGGTTGCGATTGGCCTCGTGGTTGGCGTGGGCGCGTCGCTAGCGCTGACGAAGACGGCGGCGTCGTTGTTGTACGAGTTGAAGCCTAATGATCCACTGACGATCGCGATCGCTACGTTGTTGCTCGCGATTGTTGCGGGTGTTGCGGGTTATTTACCGGCTCGACGTGCATCTCGCGTCGATCCAATGACTGCATTAAGGGAAGAATGAAAGGTTTTGGTGCTTGGTGCTTAGTGCTTTGTGCTTAGTGCTTTGTACTTAGTTCTTTGTACTTAGTTCTTTGTGCTTGGTGCTTTGATTTATCCAAGTCCAAAGACCAAGCACAAAGTACAAAGCACTAAGCACCAAGCACAAAGTACAAAGCACCAAGCACAACGCACCAAGTACAAAAGATCATGAACACACTACTTCAAGACATTCGCTTTGGACTGCGGATGCTGCTCAAGTCGCCGAGCATCAGCATCGTCGCCACTATCGCACTCGCACTCGGCATTGGCGCTAACACTGCGATTTTCAGTGTTGTGAATGCGGTATTGCTGCGGCCTTTGCCATTTCCGGATCCGGATTCACTCGTCGCGGTGTTTGAGACTGACACGCAACGAGGCCTGATACGCGGATCGCATTCGTATCCAAACTTCTTTGACCTGCGGGCGCAGAACACCGTCTTCCAACAAGTCGCAACTTATCGCAGCGGCGATTACATCATGACCGGTCGAGGCGAGCCGGCGCGACTGCAGGGCGCGGTGGTCACTGCCGATCTGTTTCCGCTGCTCGGCGTGCAACCCATGCTGGGCCGAGTTTTTCTTCCCGATGAAGACAAGCCGTCAGAAACCGGCCGTGTCGTTATTCTGAGTCACGCACTTTTTCAGAAACGATTCAATGGCGATGCGTCGATATTGAATCAGGCGATTACGCTCGAGGGAATTAAATTCACGGTAGTCGGAGTGATGCCACCATCGTTCGAATTTCCGATTCAGAACGATCCGGTGGAACTATGGACCACGATCGCTGGTGACTCGTCCGGAGCAGAACCGGTCACGGGCCAGCGAGGAGCGCACTTCCTGAGAGTAATCGGACGTCTAAAACCCGGTATCACCGAAGAACAGGCGCAGGCTGAACTTACAGCGATCGCGGCTCGCCTCGAGCAACAGTATCCAGACACAAACACCCACAAGAGTTTGCGAGTTGACTCGGCATTGAAGGCGCTCGTCGGCGACATTCGTCCCGCATTGCTGATATTGCTCGGCGCGGTCGCCTGTGTGTTGCTGATCGCCTGTGCGAACGTTGCAAACCTTTTGCTGGCGCGCGCGACCAGCCGTCACAAGGAGATGGCGATTCGCTCAGCCCTCGGCGCAAGCCGCACACGCGTGGTGCGACAGTTGTTGACCGAGAGCGTGTTGCTTTCGCTTGTTGGTGGTGCCGTTGGATTGCTGCTCGCAGTGTGGTGGTCGGATCTTCTCGTTGCCCTGGGAAAGGCAGACATTCCGCGTGCGGTTCACGTAGGAATCGACTGGCGCGTGCTCGGTTTCACACTTGGTGTTTCGTTGTTAACCGGATTGATCTTTGGACTCGCACCGGCGTTTCATTCTTCGAAGACAGAACTGGTTGAGTCGCTGAAGGAAGGCGCACGCGGCACGAGTGCGGGTAGCTTCGCAAGCGTGATTCGCAAAGGTCTCGTTGTAATCGAACTGGGATTCGCAGTCCTGTTGTTAACAGGCGCAGCACTGCTGATTCAGAGTCTCTGGCGTCTGCAAAATGTTAACAGCGGTCTACAACCCGAGAACATACTCACGTTTAACGCCACGCTTCCTGAGATTAAGTACAAAAGTGCCAATCAGAGCCAGTTTTTCATTGACCTGAAGCAGCGGCTTGAATCGACACCGGGTGTTCAATCGGCCAGTTCGATATTGCCACTGCCTCTGAGTGGAGACCGCTTCAGCATCTCTTTTGAGATAGAAGGCCGGCCGTTGCCTCCAAAAGATCATCCTTCAGCCGACTTCTTCACAACCGGCGTCGGCTATTTCAAGACGATGGGTATCCCGATAATCAAAGGTCGGGACTTCGACGACCGCGATAAGCACGGATCTACCCCGGTGATAATCATCACTGAGACCTTTGCGCGACAGTATTTTCCGAACGAAGACCCTATCGGAAAACGTATTCATCCCGGCATTTCCAGTTACGAAAACGAAGATTCTGTAATGCGGGAGGTTGTGGGCGTTGTTGGTGACGTCAGAAACCGCAATTTAAGTACGGAATCGAGACCGGCGTATTACGTTCCGCAAACGCAGGTGCCATTCAGTCAGATGGTGACGGTTGTAAAGACCGCGGGTGAACCTCGCAGTCTGATTTCAGCCGCGACGAAGGAAGTGGCGGCGATGGACCAGGACGTCCCGTTGTTCGGCGTGAAGACTATGGACGAGTACCTGTCTGCATCGGTGGCGGCACCGCGTTTCAGCACTACGCTGCTTTCAATCTTTGCGGGCGTCGCCCTCGTGCTGACCATCGTTGGGTTGTACGGCGTGATGAGTTATTCGGTCGCGCAACGCACGAATGAGATCGGCATTCGCATGGCACTCGGTGCGCAGTCACGCGACGTGTTGTTGATGATCGTCAAGCAAGGCTCGGTGCTGATTGCGTTGGGTTTGACGATAGGATTGGTGGGAGCTTATGCGCTGACGCGTTTGATCTCGAGTTTGTTGTTTGGAGTCACCGCGAAGGATCCATTTACGTTCGCGGCGGTGGCCGTGTTGTTGGCGATCGTAGCATTGTTGGCGTGCTACATCCCGGCATTGCGCGCCACAAAAGTCGATCCGATGGATGCACTTCGGTGTGAGTAACACGGATTTGCGCGGATTGGGAACGGATTAAAACATGAACACTTTACTGGCTGACATTCGCTTTGGATTAAGAATGCTGTTGAAGAGTCCGATGGTGACGGTGGTGGCGCTGGTTGCGCTTACCCTCGGTATCGGCGCGAACACAGCGATCTTTAGTGTGGTCAACGGTGTGTTGCTTCGTACCTTTCCTTACCACGAGGCTGAACGCATCGTGCTTGTCTGGGAAAAGAGTCCCCGAAACGATCAGAACGTAATCAACCTCGGCAATTTCTTTGATTGGAAAGAACAGAACCAGGTTTTCACAGATATGGCGGTCTTCTTCGATCGCAGCTTCAATCTCACCAGCGACGGCGAGCCGGAAGAAGTAACGGGCCAATTTGGCACCACAAATCTTTTCTCCGTCCTTGGAAGTAACCCTGTTCTGGGTCGAACTTTTGCTGACGATGACGGGCGCGATGCCCAGACGCGCGTGGTCGTGATCAGCTACGCGTTGTGGCAACGACGATTTGGCGGCGACAAAAATATTGTGGGACGCCAGATCAGCGTCAACGAACGTCCTTCTACTATCGTCGGCGTGATGCCCGCAACTTTTGGTTGGCACATTCAGAAGGGAACACAGGCGAGCAAACCGGCGGACATTTGGATACCCTTTCAAGTCCCAAACGAACTGCGACAACGCCGCGGTAGATTCGCCTCCGCCGTTGCTCGTTTGAAGCCTGGCGTTTCAATGGACCAGGCACAGCAGGAAATGACGACGATCGGCGCTCGACTGTCGCAGCAGTATCCTGAATTCAATACCAACTGGACCGTCAATGTCGTTCCCTTGCGCACACAAGTCACAGGTGCAATCAGACGTCCTTTATTCATTTTGCTGGGTGCAGTCGGGTTCGTGCTTTTGATTGCGTGTGCGAACGTCGCAAATCTTTTGCTGGCACGCGCGAGTTCAAGAAGAAAAGAGATTGCTGTACGCGCGGGACTGGGTGCAACGCGCCGTCGCATCGCACGTCAGTTGTTGACGGAGAGCGTGATGTTGTCGCTGACCGGTGGAGCGCTGGGCGTACTGGTCGCGTGGTGGGGCACAAAGGCACTCGTGGCGCTGAGTCCGCCAGCCCTCATCGATCTCAAAAATGTCACCGTGAGTTTGCCCGTACTCGGTTTCACCTTCGGTCTGTCGTTACTCACCGGAATTGTGTTTGGACTGGTGCCGGCTTTAGAGGCCACTCGTTTCGATCTTCATGGCTCCCTCAAAGAGGGCGGCAAGAACATCGGTGGCAGTGCCGGAGGCCAGCGCGTACGAAGTCTGTTTGTGGTAACTCAGGTTGCGTTGGCG
>DASTVU010000002.1:0-6373 GCA_035758935.1 Pyrinomonadaceae bacterium
AAGTCGTGTGATCAAGGGGGAGGTTTGGGAAATACTTCCAAACTGGCTCCTGATCGAGAAGACCAAGAACGGTAAGCCACGGACGATTCCTATGAGTCAGCGAGTTGCGGCCATTCTAAGGATGCTGTGTGAAGATGAAACTACTGGCGAATATATCTTCACCAGCGACAAGACTGGATCGCGATTCATTGACACTAAGAAAGCGTTCACTAGCGCCTGCCGAGAAGCTAAGATCACCAATTTCACGTTCCACGATCTGAGACATACGTGGGCTTCGCGAGCTGCTGAGATGGGAGTGCCCGAGCATGTCCGTCGTGACATCCTGGGCCACAGCGCCACGAGCATGACAGGCGACTACACTCACGCATCAACCGAGGAAATGCAACGCGCGATGGAACTAGTTGCCAGCTACCAAAGGGAACAGAGTTTCAACAGTGAAAATAATCTCGGCAAAATCTCGGCAAAACAGGGAACGGCGGCGAACCTGCAATCCGCTGCTAGTTTGTAAGTGATTGAAAATAAAGGGGAAGTTGGTAGCGGGGGGCGGGATCGAACCGCCGACCTTGGGGTTATGAATCCCACGCTCTAACCATCTGAGCTACCCCGCCACGTTTAGAATCAACAACTTACAGACTCTGTGAGCTTAGCTAAAGAGCTAATTTGTGACGGCATCTTAGCACAGAGCATCACTTTGGTGGTGTTTACTCCGATCATCGACGTAGAAGAAAGCGTTCTTTTGCTGGGTTTTTAGGCGTTGCGAAGACACCTGCTTGAGAGCGTGGGACTTTTGCCCCCATGGTCCTGAATCAGACTAAGTTTAATGATTTCATTGGTAAGCGTGTGAGATTTGCACTCCGAACGGTACCTCAAGATTTTTCATTCTGGGAAAAATCTGCAACTCCGAATATTTGAAATGATGATTAAGCATTGAGCGATGGTTCTGCGGATTCTTATTCGGATAATAGTTTCTGAATGACTTGTTCGGTTTCGTCATAGTAGCCTTCGCCGACATGTGTCCAACGTACGCGTCCCTGTTTGTCTAACAAGAACAGTATCGGCCATGCCTCGACTTTATATGCTTTCCACGTCGAATAATCGTTGTCAGTAACCACTGGGTAGTTGATGCCCAGCCCTGCGACTTCGCGCCGCCGTTGTCTACGTTGCTTTCGTAATCTAACTCCGGAGTGTGAACGCCGATGATCGCTAAGCCTTTGTCACGATACTGAGCATCCCAATTTTTGATCGAAGGCAAGGCGTTGCGACAGTTGTAGCACGCGAACGTCCAGAATTCGATCAATACGACGCGACCATGCAAGCCCATGAGAGTAAGTGGTTCGGAATTGATCCATTGACCGCTCGAAATTTCCGGGGGCCTGGGGCCCTTTGGTTTCCTCGGTCACACTCCGCGACGGGATCATTTGGCCTCCAGACGTTATCTGCGAAACACCACCACTGATGACCGCAAGCGGTCCACGTTGCGTAACCAACCGCCACGATCGCAGTTGCCGCAATCAATAGTAGCGAGACGAAAATAATATTTTGCCGATTAATGTTTACTCTTCGAGTTAAATACGTTATCGGACACCTGTTTTGGATTCGACATGCGTCAACTCTCAGTTAAGCCTGCCGCGATGCAACATAGCCACAGTTAGGACACGTATGTACTTCTTCGACAACGCCATCGAAGGCCGGGTCAATTGACGAGGCATCGGCACAATGGCGGAACGCCGCAATGCCCTTGGAACCCACAGTTTCATTCGGACCTTCGTGGAAAGACCAATAGAGAATTGGATATTGAATATCGGGCATAAGTGACCTTAAAGTCCCAGCCAGATCGGTGGAACATAGTCGAAAGTAAGTTGATGCGCTTTTGGGTCTTCTTCTATGGCACGTTTATGAGCCCTGGTGTACTGGTCGACCAGGGTGTGACTCCAGGTCGCAACGTGCCAGCGAGGCTGAACGGCTTTGAGCTTTACATTCGTCCGCGTGTAAATCTCAGGCGCTCCGACCACTCGTGTGTTTTCAAGGCGCACCGGTCTTCCCGAATGGTACGCGGAGTTTGTGGAGTCATTTAGGCCAGAAATAAGGCGGTGAAGAGTGAGCAAATGAAACGTAGGAAATGTCTACTGTCACTAGGTCTCCCTTTCTGCTTGTTCATCAATTCCGCCGCGCTGAAGTTTTCCTCCAACTCTGTTTCCTCCCGGCAAAATGCATCGGCTGCCGAAATTGTGCTTCCGACACCAACAGGTTCTTATCGAGTTGGTCGGGCCAGTTTTCACGGAATAGACAAATCAAGACTTGAGTCTTTTACCGAAGATCCTTCGGATCACCGCGAAGTGTTATTTCAAATATGGTATCCAGCCGAATCTACGGGCGGCACAGTTGCCCCATATGTTGATTCGTTGCCGGATGATGAAGTTTTTCGTTATGCGTTTGTGGGAATTGAGCGATTGATGAAGACACGCTCGCACGCACTTAGCGGCGTGAAAGTTTCCGGCGACAGAAAGCGGTATCCCGTGATTATTTTTTCTCACGGATTAGGGAGGGTGTCAGCACACTACACTGCATTTTTAGAGAACCTGGCAAGCCACGGTTATATCGTTGTGGGTGTGGATTCACCATTCTTTTCTTCCGCCCTTAAGATGCCCGACGGTCGCATCATTCAGAACAAATCACAACGATATCAACGGAGAGAAGCGCGTGAAGAAGAAGCCGTCATCCAGGCGCAAGATCTCATTTTTGTTCTGAACGAATTGGAGCGACTTGATAAGACAGATGTTGACCGAGGTTTAGCTGGACGCTTTGACCTGCGACACGTCGGAGTATTTGGTCACTCTCGGGGTGGTTTCACTGCTCCGCACGCTTGTTTATTGGAGAGTCGATTCCGGGCTTGTCTCAACCTCGACGGTTACCCGTTCACTCCTGCCGTAATGGAAAGAGGTATCCGGCAACCTTATATGCACCTTGAAGAAATCGCGCCGTGGCTGCCACCCCCTACGGACGAACAATTAAAGCAGGGTAACCAGACGCGGGAAGAAGCGAATAAGCAGGCACAAGAGGCGGAGCAACAAAGGGAGAAGACATTCAGCAAAATGTCTGCCGGCATGTATCTGGTCATCGTGAAGGGCGCAATGCACAACAGCTTTAGTGACATGCCGTTTATTTCGCCTGACCCTTATAGCAATATTGAAATCAACGCAGAACGCGCCCTGACAATTACCAATGCATATCTTCTGGCGTTTTTCGACCGATACCTTCGAGGTCGGCCGCAACCGTTACTCAAGGGGAACGCTCCAATGTTCCCGGAAGTCACGTTGAAGATCTATCGTCCGAGAGCACGTAACTGAATGGGGAAACATTTACCGCGCTGCTCAATTGTTTCGAACTAATTTCGGGAGCTTCACTTCATTAGAAATTATGAAAAGAGTTCACGTGATCTCAACGCGGGATGATGTTATTCAGGACCGCCCGCCAAACGATTTGCTCTTCGAAGGACGGCTGCAGGAGGATGGTTCGCTCGTCGGTACGATCACCTCGCCGAAGGTTGAGTTGCGCAGTTAGAAGAAAGAAGGAGGTCAGTAGTTATGAAGTCGATCCTTTACTTTGTTTCTGTAGTTTTCCTTTCCCTGCCCACGTTTGCACAGAACGTCACTTATGAATCGTATGGCAAAGCGCGCGAAGTCCTTGACCGATCGATCACTGCGTACGGAGGTATGGAAAAACTCCGTGCGATCGCGAACGTGACCTTTCGCGCCGAGGGAGACACCGTTCATCGCAATCAAAGCCGTAAGCCATTCACGTCAGACCGCACACCCTTCAAAGCGTCGTACATAATTGATGCGAAGAACACGCGTTACCGGCAATCACAAGACGGCTGGTATCCGGGTGGTTACCACTGGGTCAATGGATTTGCGATGAACAAGACGGAAGGAGTGTCCTGGAATGTGCTGCGTGGCTCGATGAATCCCATCCCGAATATTCCACCCGCGAACTTCCGCGGGCGATTGAGAATGTTTCCGCAGTTTGTCGTCCTCAATGCCGCCGACCGAGCGTCACGTCTGCGATTCATCGGCCGGACGGTCTTCGATGGCCGCGCGCACGACGTCATTAGTTATGCGAACGAAGACGGGCTCGAGATATCCCTCTACATCGATCAGAAGAGCGGCCTCTTGTCCAAATTCGAGACGCTCGGAACAGATCCGTATTTCGGCGATGTGATTAACGAGGCTATATTCCCGGCCTATCGCGAGCAGAACGGACAGCTCGTGCCGACCGGACGCGTCGACAGACGCGGCGGTGACGTCGTCAACGACCTGAAGTATCTCGACGTCGTTTTCAATGCGTCGCTCACTGATGACGATTTCAAAAAACTGCCCGACGGCATAAAGCCCGCGACGCCGGCTCCGACTGCGCCGCCAAGCACGAAGTACGCGGACAACATCTACACGGTGGACGCCGCGGGTTACAACGTGCTCGTTGTCGACTTCAAGGACTACGTCTTCGTGATGGAAGCACCGAACGGCGATGCGACTTCGCGACAGGCGATCGCCGAGATCAAAAAGCTTTTCCCGGGCAAACCGATCCGTTACCTCGCTGTGACGCATCATCATGACGATCATGCGGGTGGCTTCAGGACGTACGTCGCTGAGGGCGTGACGGTGATCGGTCTCCCGGGTGAGAAGACGTTCTTCGAAAAAGTGATGAAGAGTTCGTTTACGATCGACCGCGATGCGCTTACGTTAAAGCCTCAGCCGCTGAAGTGGGAATCGCTCGAAGGACGAAAGCGTGTGCTGACCGATGGAACTACAACCGTCGAGTTGATCGACATCGGGCCGAGCCCGCACGCGGAGGAAATGCTGGTCGCATATCTGCCGAATGAGAAGCTCATCTTTCAAGGCGATCTGCTCGACCGTCCGGCGAACAACGATCCGCCGACTATCAACGACATCACGGTCCATTTTTCGAACTGGCTCGACACGTCGAAGCTCGATGTCACGCGCGTGATCGCCGTTCACGGTCCGCCATCGACGCGGGATGAGTTGCGACAGGGTGTCGCTGAAAAGAAGAAGCGTGAGAATCAGAAGGTTGGGTCACAGTAGCTCTGTGAGTTCGGCGGCGTCCCAACTGCGGCTTGGCCGCCATGATGAGCGGAAGGGCTCTGCCCTTCCGACGCTCGCTCATTAACCATCAGGCGGCTCCGCCGCCGGTAGTTGTAGGGAAGCCGGCCCCGAGCTTGTTGCAGGACATGCTAGCCATCGAATAAATGAAGATCTTTATCATCGGAGCCGGAGCGATTGGGAAAACTTTAGCCGTCGCGCTCAAACTCAGCGACAAAAATGTTGTCCTCGTGCGCGGAAGCGTTGACGACGGTTCGCGTTCGGTCGAAAAAATTGAAGTCGTCACGAACGACGGCGCCAAACTCGAAGCGGAGATTGAAGTCGGCACCTTCAGCCGCCTTTCCGCCCTCGACGGCATCATTGTTTTGACCAACAAATCGTTTGGCAACGACAATCTGGCGCGGACGCTCGAAGCCAAAGCGAAGAATTCGCCGCTCGTCATTTTGCAGAACGGTTTGGGAGTCGAACGCCCGTTTATTGACCGTGATTTTCCCGAAGTTTACCGCTGCGTTTTGTTTGTCACCAGCCAAATGATTTCCGCCAACCAAATCGGATTTAAGCCGGTGGCAATTTCTCCAATCGGCATCATCAAAGGCAGCAAGGCGAATCTACAGTCGGTGGTAGAGCAACTGAACTCTCCCGTATTTCAGTTCAAAGCCGAAACCGACATTCAAACCGTCATCTGGATGAAAGCGATCATCAACAGCGTTTTCAATTCGATTTGCCCGCTGCTCGAAATTGACAACGGTATTTTTCAGCGCGAAGCGCAGGTTCTCGACATCGCCAAAAGAGTCATCGCCGAATGCGCGGCGATTGCCAAAGAAAACGGAATCGATCTCGAAGCGGATGAAGTCGTTGAAAGGCTTTTGCTAATCAGCAAATCTTCAGACGGACAGCTTATCTCGACTCTGCAAGACATTAACAACAAGCGACCAACCGAAATCGAAACGCTAAACTTTGAAATCGTCAACATCGCCCGAATATTGAACAAGGAAAACGCGGTGGCGGAAACCAAACTGCTCGGAGAATTAACGCGATTGAAATCGGAATTAAGCCGTTCAAACTAATGTCGTTTAATCATCAAACGCTGGCATGCAGGTAAAGAGGAGAACTATGAAGAAAGACGTCGCCGGCGCTCAAGGCTTGCAGACAAAGTGCATTCATGCCGCACGAGAGTTCAATCTCACAAGCGCAATCAGCCCTCCAATCTGGCAGACGACAACCTTTCTCGCGGAGTCGTCGGAACATTTTGCGGG
>DASTVU010000003.1:0-4172 GCA_035758935.1 Pyrinomonadaceae bacterium
GGCTTATAAGATCTTGCAGGCGGATCCGAATTTTACTGCCGCCATTCTCGACGTCGTCATGCCACACATTTCCGGTCCCGAGTTGGTCCGCTACATGAAATCCGAAGAGCGGCTGAAAAAGATTCCGGTGATGATGATGACAGCCGAACAGGATCCGAAGCTGTCGTCTGATAGTTTTTCCGCCGGCGCGATTGTGTTTCTGCCGAAGCCGTTCACGACTGCACAACTGCAAATCATGTTGCAGATGTTGATTGGCAAGAAAACTGCTGAGTAGTTGCCGATGCGACGATACTTCACTCTTCTGATCGCTGCTTTCTTGTTCGCGATTGCTGGTCCCGCTTCTGCGCACGCCGATATAAATCAAAGTCAGGCGCGCAAAGCGATCCAAACCATGGGGGGCTGGTCGCTGCCGGGCAGTGCGGTTCGTCTTGAGATTCGATCGAACAGTGCAGAGAGTGCGGAAGTCAGCGCCGAGATTCAAACGGTGTTTCGGCTACGATTGTACGAAGGTCACTGGCAGTTGCGAGAGCTCAGAACTGGGCCCGATCGATGGGAACGATTGGAGACCATCGCGCGCGCCGCGAAGGTTGAGTTATCTGCCGGAGAATGTGACGCGGCGCCGCTGTTTGCAGGAAGCAGGTTGGCTACACAACTAACGACGAAGCGAGCGCGTTGCCTTGTTGCCAGTCTACTGGGTGTCGCACTTCCTTCAGACGACGTGAGGATCAAAGAGATCAGTCCGTTCGGTCTGTCGATCGGATCCGAGTCGGCAGCTCTGGTTACGGCCCTGGTTCGAGTTGATTTCCGTTTGGTGCGTGAAAAGAGCGGCTGGCGTGTGTCCGAGTTCAAGAGCGGTACACGCAACTGGCTGAACGTTAGCGGTCTTCCGGCAGCGATTGATGAGGTCAAGCGCTCGGCTGCGTCTGAGGACCTTTCAACGCTCGCGAAAGCTCTGGGTGACTACCGCCGCGACCGCGGCTACTTCGTCGTTTCGGACAAAGAATCGGTCCTAATCGACCACCTCAGCCCACGCTATCTCGCCCGTGTCATTCGCGTCGACCCCTGGTATCGTCCCTATCAATACGAGGGCCAACAAGATCGCTACTCCCTCCGCTCCCTCGGTCCCGACGGCAAAGCCAATACGCCCGACGATGTGGTCGTCGCTGGGCCCTAAATCGAGGTTTTTGCTGCCCTATCTAAAACAAACTCTTGACTGCCGCTTACGCCGGGTGTTAGGTTTTCAGTCGGGTCTCATTCCCGAGACCCGCTTCGTGAACTTGCCCGCGCCATTCGTGCATACGCACTGGGCCCCGCCGATGGTGCAAATTCAGCTAAAGGATTCGTTTTGCTAGCTGGACGCAAACTCCTACTCGCCGATGATTCGGCCACCATTCAGAAAGTTATCGACCTTACGTTCGCTGACGAAGGTGTGCGAGTCGTGGCTGTTGGCAATGGCCAGGACGCAATTGATCAGCTCCTGGAGCTTGAACCCGACATAGTTCTCGCCGATGTATTCATGCCCTCTCCCGATGGCTATGAAGTGTGCAGATATGTCAAAACACACGAAAAGCTGAAACATATTCCTGTAATGCTGCTCGTGGGCTCGTTTGAGCCGTTCGACGAAGCGGAGGCGCGCAGAGTTGGCGCGGATGACATCTTGACCAAACCATTTCAATCGATTCGACGACTAATCGACCGGGTGGGAGCCCTGGTAACAAAACCGCCCGTCGAACAAGAGCGTCCAACTGCTGAACTTCCGAAGGTTGAAGAACCGGCGGACGAAGAAGCGTTCATGGACACGTACGAGTTGGAAGTCGTGACGGCGGATACCCGCCCGCTCGAGGACGCGATAAAAGAATCCGAACATAAGGTGGAACAACCGGTTGTCGCAACGGAATCGTTTCCACGTGAGGAGAGCATGGAAACCGAAACACGAAGCGATTCACAAAGCGATTCCGATGTGCTGTTGGATCTCGGCGAGTATGAGCCCGTGCAGACAAGTGCGGACGATGATTTTGTATTAGATCTTGATGACGAACCGAGTGTCGCAGCCGAGCCCGCTTACGCGGCGACACCGATGCGCGCGTTTGTTGAGCCGGAGGTTAAGGAAGCAGTTGCGGCAGCAGCCAGTGGTTACGAATCGACTTACCAGCCGCACGTTCACTCTTCATTTGCAGACACGCAGGAAGTTCCATACGCGCCTGCGGTACAGGACGTCGCAGTTGTGGAACCCGAACCGGAACCGATGTTCGTGGAACCCGAGCCCGTTGCTGTTGCCGAGCCGTCTGCCCCTGTCAGCGTCGACAATTTGACACCGGAAATGATCGACGCCATCGCTCGACGTGTTGTCGAGATGATGTCAGACAAAGTGGTACGTGAGATTGCGTGGGAAGTAGTTCCGGATCTTGCGGAGCTGATAATCAAGCAACAGTTGGAGAAGACGAAGTAAGTTAAACACAACTTGGATTTTAAAGGCAGGTGACTTTAACGAGTCACCTGCTTTGTTTTGTAGCTCAGTTCATCTGGGTCAACTCTGGAAACCCTCTAGCCGCATGCCAAATCCGAATCACTTCGACTCGTCGTTTGTCGTGATCCAAACGATATACGATCCGGTAAGCTCTGAAGATGATCTCCCGAATCGATTCATTCTCGAATTCAGGAACTACGCGACCTCGCTCAGGAAAACGCGACAGGCTGTTTGTGTGTTGAATCAGCGAAATGCCAAAACGCAGAGCCCGACTAGAATCGTCGATTGAGATATACCGAACGATGTCTTTAATATCAGCACGTGCGGAACGTGAGAGTCTTACTTGATAATCCATGAGGGAAGCTCTTTCTCAACTTCTTCAATGGGTACACTGTCCCCATTATCAAGTTCAGAAAGTCCCTGTCGGATTGCGGCAATAAACTCCAGCTCCCGAGCGATGTCTTCGAGTGAGGTGTCATCTGGAATCCGCTTAAGTAAGTCTTGAACGATCTCTTTATTCGTCATAGCTGAAGTTTGCGCTCTGTGGTTGATTTTTTCAAGTCGTTCTGAATGTTCTTCCTTTCGATGTTTTGAACTTTCCGCACCCCGTAGCGTAGACTCTACCTTTTCGTCTTCAAGTCACCTAAAGCATAGAGTTACGAATGGATATCCCCAAACAATACGACCCCAAAGAGGCGGAGCAGCATCATTACGAGCGCTGGGAGAAGAATGGTTATTTTACCCCCGATATTAATCGCGATCCGAAGGCGCCGGTTTTCAGCATAGTTATCCCGCCACCTAACGTCACCGGATCTCTACACATGGGCCATGCGCTGCAACACACGTTCATGGACGTGATGACGCGGCACAAGCGCATGTGCGGCTATCGCACGCTCTGGCTGCCGGGGATGGACCACGCAGGCATCTCAACGCAGCTAATGGTTTCGCGCGCGCTGAAGAAGGAAGGGAAGTCTCGTCACGATCTCGGGCGCGAGAAGTTTATCGAACGAGTCTGGCAGTGGAAGCATGAATCCGGCGGACAGATTACGGTCCAAATGCGTCGCGAAGGTGCCTCGGTCGACTGGTCGCGCGAGAAGTTCACAATGGATGAGGATCTTTCTCGGGTCGTGCGCGAGGTGTTTGTGCGTTTGTACGACGAGGGAATGATCTATCGCGGCAACCGGATCGTTAACTGGTGTCCGCAGGACCAGACCGTGCTCTCGGATCTCGAAGTCGAGAAACAGCCGCAAGCCGGAAAGCTTTACTATCTTCAATACCCAATCAAGAACAGCGACAAACGTGTGACTGTCGCAACTACCCGACCGGAAACAATGCTCGGCGATACCGCAGTCGCTGTGAATCCAAACGACGATCGTTACGGTGACCTGGTGGGCCAAACAGTGCTGTTGCCGCTCACGAGTCGCGAGATCCCGATTATTGCCGACGAGTACGTCGATCCGCAGTTTGGTACCGGCGCAGTGAAAATCACGCCGGCACACGATCCAAACGACTACGAAATGGGTCTGCGTCATAATCTTCAGCAAGTAGTCGTGATCGATCCACACGCAAAAATGACTGCGGACGCAGGAGCAGACTACGCCGGACTCGATCGTTACAAAGCGCGGGATAAAGTGGTCGCCGATTTTGAGGGTCTGGGACTGCTGGAAAAAATAGTTGACTACGAGTTTTCGATCTCAAAATGTGA
>DASTVU010000004.1:0-5946 GCA_035758935.1 Pyrinomonadaceae bacterium
GGCATCGGCGTGCTTTAGTGCGTCCTTAAGGCACGAAAGGATCTGGTCTTCTACCTTTGCTGTAACGGGCACGCGCGATTCGCGGTCAGCACGCACTACTAATTGACTATGAGCAATGATGCGAGTCTTGGTGGTTGATGGCCGCGACTCGTCTACAACGACGAACTGGTCCGGAGCTCCGAGTTCACGAAGGCCGCTTCGCAAGCGTTCACCTGAACCATCTTTACCCACCACGCCGACAACCGAACCGCGAGCACCGAGCGCCACAAGGTTTGCGAGAACATTCGCTGCGCCGCCGAGATGTATCGATTCTCGACGAACATCAACTACGGGCACAGGCGCCTCGGGCGAGATACGCGTCACGTCGCCCCAAACAAACTCGTCGAGCATCACGTCGCCGAGCACGAGTACATTGCGATCGCGAAAAGCTCGCAGTATTTCTGAAGCACGCGTTTTGGTTAATTGAGACATTTTGTGCTTTTGAACTTTGTGCTTTGTACTTGGTACTTGGTAAGAACAAAGCACAAAGTAGAAAGTACCAAAGTCAACTCAACAAACGGTCGATCGCGGCCGTGACTCTCGCCACCGGCACGCGCAGGATACATTCAGGCTGTGCAAACTGTTCGCAAAAATACCCGTGACAGGGCTGGCAAGGCATCTCTTCAAACACCACTTCTGCCGGACCCGAGTTCCATGGACGCCAGTGTGCGATGTTCGAAGATCCAAACACGACTACTGAAGGCGTTCCAACTGCGGCTGCGATGTGCGCTATGCCACTGTCGTTGCCGACAAACAGGCGTGAACGCGCAGCGAGTGCTGTCACTTCCGGCAGAGATAAAGCGAACGTCACTACGTTGACAGACGTTTCCGAACGCAATTGCTCCAGCAATGCCTGTTCGTTTGGCGCTGCAATGGCGACTGAAGTAAATCCTCGTTCCGCTAAAAACTCAACGACACGCGCAAAATTCTGTGTGGCCCACTGCTTGGTGGCAAACGCAGCCGCAGGATGAATTAGCGCGATGTTTTGTCCGTGGAGACCAGCCTCGCTGAGCGCGCGATCAACTTTTTCCGCCGCGCTCGGTGATATTCCTAAACTAGTCCGCGGTCGATCAGTAACCGGAACACCTGTCCAACCCAGCAAAGCAAGTTGTTGCTCAACTGAGTGCGTCTTCTGCTGTTGCCAAATTAACAGCGGCGACGGGCAGGCGTGATTATGAAGCTGTCCGTATTGATACGACTTGAAACCGACGCGATGACGAGCGCCCGTGGCTCGCGTCAGGAACGTAGCCGTCGTGCCGCCGTGAAGGTTGTAGACCACATCGTACTTCGCGGCTCGAAGTTCACGTGCGACGCGCGCTCGTGACATCAATCCGCCTCGTTCCAGCACGACCACATTGTCGACGTGTGGATGACTATCAAGGACAGGCGCGACCCAGTCCTCGATCAAAATGTCTACTTGCGCATTTGGGAGAAATCGTTTCAGTGCGAAGAGCGAAGGAGTTGCCAGAACTGTGTCGCCGATCGAGCGGAGTCGAACGACCAAAACCTTGCGCACGTCGCTCCAGTCCCAGCGGGCTGGTGCTAGCGGCTGGGCCGCGTCCTGACCCTGCAATCCGTACATTGCCTGTGTTTCGATGACGCGTAACTGAGGAGAAAGCTCAACAATGTCGCGCAGGCTGTTCATCGCCTCACTCTTCGATGGTCGCCTCGTCGATTAGCATTACCGGGATGTCGTCGCGGATGGGATAAACGCGTTTACACTCGACGCACTTCAGAGCGTTCCCATCAGGCTTCAGTTCAACTTTCGCCTTGCAAGCCGGACACGCGAGTATTTCCAAGAGTTCCTGACTAACTGCCATGGGCTAGACCTTTCTAAGGCACTTCTGCGGGTATGCCGAAAGCTTACCACAAAGGCAGATGCAGAGCAGTATAGGACCCATATGACCTATCGGTCTTATTTGACCTATACTTTCTTCATGTCGTTGGAATTCGCACTGCAATACGCTTGTCCCCTGCGCGCCGATTATTCCGAGCGCCACTTGCGCGAGTGGGGACGCCTGAGCAGTTTGCACGCAAAACTCACCACCGGCGACGCGAGCGCGCCTTCAATCGACAAATTACAGTGGGTGGAAAATGCGAGTCCTGAAATCGAGCGCATGCAGGAAGCCACAGTTGTTTGTGCTCACTGTCCGGCGTGTTTGCCAGTGGATACCGCTGGCGACGGAGAGTCAGTGGGCTGTCTCGGGCGTATCAATTATCCGGTTGAGGCGCAATTTGAAAAGTTTCTCGCCGACCGCGTCCAACTCTCGCTCGACACGCTCGACAAAGAAGATCAACCACGACTGCTTCGCATTCTGATCGATCCGGAGTCGCCGTTTGATGGTGAAGCGACGAAAGAACTACGTCGTGTTGTTACTGAGGATGGACTGCGATTCTTTGAATTGCGCGTTCCAATCGTGCTCACACGTGAAGCCGCGCGACTCACAACCGATAACATCTTCGATCTGCTGGCGGGATTCAGATCAGAAGACAGTGCGACGACCACTTACACTCGAGAACTTCCGTTCGAAGCGGCCGCTGACTACTATGATTTTCTCGATCTGATTTTGCGCAGTGAACTGAGCCAGTCGGAAGTTGCGCGCCTGACATCGCGCAGCCGAAACTACAATCAATTTCTCCGTCTGCTGACCGCGATTGAAAAAGCCGAAGCGCTCAATACGCGAGTTCTGATTGACTGACGACCGCCGGCGGGCACTGAGTACACGTGCCACAGACAAGGCAAACCTTTGCCGCTTGGCAGGTGGCGCAATCAGCTAAGCAATACTCGCACAATGCATGTCCCGCAGCGCAGCGAGTTAACGTCTCCGATTTTCCGGCACAGTTACTACATACTGAAGGACCGCACTGGTTGCACGTACTGCACACCAAACAAATCTTCCCCTGGTGACACTTCTCGCATTCGACGAAACAATACTCACACAACCCGTGACCAGCATCGCAACGAGTTAACTGCGTCGCTGAGCCGCCGCAGTTGCTGCACACCGTTTCTTGCGTTGCCGTTGTATCCGGTGTCTGGTCCAGGTCAAGGAAAAACTCGCGTTTGTCAGTCGGCAGCTCTTGAAGATGTCCCGCAGCCCATTGTGCGGCTTCTCCGTTCAACGGGCTTTTGATGTTGTAACTCTGAAAAGCAAGCATCTCGCAAACTCTCATGATGACGCTGCTGAGTGATTCCGCAGCGCTCCAGTTATCCGTGATGCAAACCGCATGAGGCGCGATATTGGGATGGAAAACCGGCGTCAGCATTCGGCAGATCGGCGCGTCGCGCGGATAGCCGCGCGGTAGTGTGATCTCCAAGCGGTGTCGATCGACAAAAAAGATTTCCTGTCCTCGTTGCTGTAGAGACCGCACAGTGAGAAACAGGCGATACACTTCGGGCGGATTTCCGGAAACACCCTCTGTTTCGATGAGCGGATGCTTTCGTACGAGCCTGCGGATCGTGTCGTAGTCTGATTGAAGGCGTGTAAGTCGTACGTTGCTCATGGTTATTGCTCCTTGAGATTGGTCTCTGTGCAACCTCTGTGTCCTCTGTGTCTCTGTGGTTAACTATTACGTGGGAAGATCAACCACAGAGACACAGAGGACGCAGAGGCGGCACAGAGAAAACCAATTAAGATCTTCTAACAGTTTCCAGCGCCGATGCTATCGCCGAATCGACAATCACAAACTGACTCTCACCACTGTTTGGGTCAATCCCGACCATAAAACCCAACAACCGGCCGCTTTCGTCGTACATGGCACTGCCCACGTCGGCCGGGCTGAGAGGGGAACTAGCTTTCACAATCGTGCTCCAGCCAATGGTTGTGCGCCGGCTGGCACGACTGAGAACCGTTCCTTTTGCCACCATCCATCCCCGCAACGGATTTGGAATCACGAACACCGGATGCCCCGGAATCACGGCTTCTGCTGCCGGATGGAATTGAATCTGGCCGGGTGATTGATCCATTTCAACTGAGACGATCGCGAGATACACCGGATCGCCCTGAGCCCAGCGAATTTGCCCCGGCAAAGTACGACCATCGCTGAGGTTCACCCACATTTCACCTGGCCGAAGCGGATTTCCGTTTCCATCAAGAAACGGCACGGTGAGAATCCACGTACGGCCCGGCTCGTTGGCAATAATCACGCCCTCTCTTTTGGCGGATTGGTAACGATTCAGGAGCGGCTCATGCGCCTGAATTACAACTGTTGAATTACTCAGGCGTTGCAGTAAATCATTGCCTGCCTGTGGCGCTGATAAAGACGTTGCTCTCTCAGTTCTGGACCAACAGAAAACCGCCGTCCCGAAAACTCCCATCGCGAGAATGACTGACACCACACCGAGCACGCGAGCCGAAACCAATAGATCGTAGTTTCTCTTTCTTGCCAGATAAAAAACACTCGCGCCGAGCAGGATGCCTAGAACTGCCAGGATCACAGCACCCGTCGCGATGTTTGCAAATCGACTCATGACTTGCTGACCTGGAATCCCGGTTGGGTCATATTTGAAAAAGTAAACCAGCAGAGCGGCTACGCCAGCACTTAAGACAAGTGAAACAATCGGCAAGACCCGGATGAAAGGACTTGGTCGTCGAGTTTTAGCAGCCGGTTTTGCCTCGCGGACAGCGACAGCTTCAGGTGTGATAGTAACAACCTGATTCTTTGCGCCTCCCCACGCCCACTTTGACATACAGCTCTGGCAAAGCTGGTTGGCCTTCAGCAAGACCGAACTTCTGTTGCCACAGCGAGGACAAAAATACGTATCATCCATGTCCGTCAGAAACCGATCAGCATAAGCAGAAACGTTATTGTGTAGACCACGCCAATCACCGCAGCTCCATATCCGAGGGCGAGATATGTCCCAACTTCACCGACCAATAACGTGCGCGAACGATAGGCTTGTATACCCGCAATGGCACCGGTAAGTGGAGCCAGCAAACCGAAGATCGTAATAACAAAGAGGACAATTAACTCCATGCGTCTCTGTTTGCGCAGTGTATCTTCCGCTACCCACTCCTTATATTCGTCCTTAGTCATCGGATCGGCCCACGGAAATTTTGCGCCGCAAGAGCATCCCAGCACGCTCGACGGAATCTTGCTTGAACAGTCGGGACAGGTCTTTTCATCACCCCAACCGCGCGCCGACGACGTCGGCGGAGGCGGTTTCTCAGCTACAGCCGCGGCTTTGCATCCGTACGTTGCGCAACCGCCCATCTCTTTCCAACAAATCTCGTGGTAGGGCGAGTTACACTCGGTACAGGTGAAGAAGAGATCGAAATCAGAAATCTGCGTGTTGCATATAGAACAGCGTTTCACGTTAACCTCCGAGACAATTGCGCCGGAACCTAATTAGTTTCCTGATGCCACTCCGCCAATAATGACGAGTAGGTTGACGAGATGCAGGAGGCACACAATGCCACCAATTATCTGCGCTGCCGTAGCCATACCTTCACCTTCGTAGCGGGGATCCTGAGCAATCGCTTTCTTTGCCGAGGTGGCCTTTATGATCGCCAATGGGCCAAGAATGAATCCGAAACAAAAGATGCCGATGATGGCAAACTTCAGTGCATCTTTCGCTTCGGGCAAGGTCTGTTTCGGACCGGTGTAATCAGCGGCCGAGAGGTTTCGACAGCGAAAACAGTAACCACTGGAAAGAATATCGCCGCAGGTAGGACAAACCATTTCACCCGGTGACAACGGGCGCGTCGGCTTTGCTGCAACTCCAACTGGCGCGACATCCTTAAGTTGTTGCAAAGGACGATTCACGCAACCGAGGTTGTTGCATCCGTTCTCTTTGTCCCAGCAGCGCGCGTGATGCGGGCTCTCGCAGGCGGCGCAGATAGCTCCATCATCGCCGAGCAGCAACAGATCACCACACCACTTACAGGGCTGGCCTTCATAACGCTTGTT
>DASTVU010000005.1:0-11253 GCA_035758935.1 Pyrinomonadaceae bacterium
GTAGATCGGATCAAATGCGCGTGTCGTATGCTCGGTCACGCTCGGCATAGCCTCTGGCAGGACTCGCGGCTGTGCGGCATCAAGCTCTTTCGTCGCTTGCTCCTTTGATAGCGCAGTATCGCCTGTTTCTTCAGCGCCACGTTTGCGACGCAATAACTGCCAAATGAACACGCCTTCGACCAGCAGCATTAATAGGAAACTCAGTATCGTGAAAGCGAGAATTTGCCCCACATTTAAGCCGACCATTTTCATCGCCATCAAGAGGAGCACGATAGCTCCAAAGCCAAAGACCAGGACCGCTACCATGGCCCATACGAGGGATTCAGGTTTCACTTCCGTTGATTTGAGGGCGTTATCGCCTTTCGCCCCAGTCAACTTTGCTCCACAATAATTACAGTAGCTTAAGCCCTGTCCGACAGATACGCCGCAAGATGCACAATACATCCTCTTTTACCTCGTTGAAGGCCCTTACGATACCGAATGCTGCTAAGTTCAACAGTGATTTCCCAGCAAAGGCAAGCGCATAACGTTGACATGAGCAGGCTGGAGGCAAGTGAAGCTTGCCGAAGAAGCCAAAGGCACTGGCAACTTATGAAGTAAAGGAGGCCAAACGGTCGAGGCAGTGCAAGTCTGCTCGATTTACTCATCACTTGACCCACACTTGACTGACGGTCAGGATCACAGTGTGACTTACGAGCCACAATTTACGGTAACGCCGGCGTTATTGCGACAGATTGAAGCTGTTGCCGCATTACGGGAACGCATCCAGAGTGCTACCGTTCAGGTAGCTTGGATCCCGGCATTGGATTTGATCCGGCCATTGATGAAGGCGGGCTTGATAAAGCGAATGGGCACGCTCAAACACGGCCGGTACGTGCTCAAGTGATCGATGCTCCTTCCCGGGAGATTGAGTTAGCTGAGCGCAGTAGTCTTTCCTCTGGAATAGCGGAGTTGATCCCGACATACTGATCGATTTGTCTACTGCTGCTTGACGAATGTGTTCCAAAACGTCTGAAGAAAGACTTCCCAAGCCACGAGGGAAGTGGTGGGTTACACGCGTTGCTTCCAGCGTCGCTCGTGTCGAGCGGTATGTAGAACTGCAACCACTGTCACGTGCTGATCCCGGCTTTTATAGACAACTTTGTAAGGAAAACGATTTGTGAGAATCCAGCGGACATTTCGCCGCCGGTCACGCAATCGGTGAACAAGAGGATTGACCAGCAGACTATCGATTGATTCGAGAACGGTCGTAACGAAGTCAGTTCCCAATCCAACTTCATGATCTTCGTACCAGGTAGCGGCCTCTTCGATATCTGCGAGAGCGTCAGGCCTGATTTCCAGACTGTAATTCACTTCATGAATCGCTCTTGAAGACGGCGCTTGGCTTCTGCCCATGGAATTGAAGTCTCGGGATAAAGTTCCATGTCTCTGAGGCGAGTTTCCAACAACGCTTTCTGTTCGTCTGTTAACGGGTCGTCGTCATCGAGCCAATTATCTCCATCCAATTCGGCCAGTTTCAAACGAATCTCAAATCGTTCTTCTTTGGTGAGTTTGGGTAATTCGTCGAGAATTTCAGTTTTGCTCATGGAAGAATATTAGCGACCCTGGCAACTAGAATCAACGACTAAGACAAAGACGGGGCAAATTAAGCCAGCAGTTATGCTCAAACAAAGTCGCCATGCTCATAGTGATTGAGTTGCGGCCAATCTGAGTTTCACTAGCCCCTTGCTGTGTGGATCATCATAAGCCTTTGAATTGATGGGTCGGCTCCAATCAGAGTATCATCGCAACTAACTATGACCGAACTCACATTAACAGCAATTTTCGAAGAGGCGGAGGAAGGTGGCTATATTGGTTATGTCGCCGAACTTCCGGGCGCTAACACTCAGGGCGACACTCTTGAAGAGGTCCGCGAAAACCTTGGGGAAGCTATCGAATTGATCCTGAACTCCAATCGTGAGGAATTTGAAAAAACCTTTTCCAGCAGCGGGAGGGTTACTCGAGAAACATTAGTCTTGCGAGCCGCCTGAACTCCTCACAACATTTTATGAAACGAGCCGACCTCATCCGGCACCTTGAATCGCACAGATGTTATTTCCTTCGTGAAGGAAGCAAACACACTGTCTATCACAATCCCGCGAATGGGTCCTCAACTACGGTGCCGCGCCATCGAGAGATCAAAAAACGACTACAAGAAAAATTTGCAGAGACTTAGGCATTCCACTTCCTTAACAAATTACCCTCCCGATCGTTTTTGATCGGGAGGGTAGCTGAATTGGCGTCACACAGAACAAACTACTTCGCCGCCGGTATCCGAAAGATCCTCGAACGTGTAACGACAGAACGCGCCTTGTCCGGCTCCGTCACGCTCGCGAAAAGCTCGGCGATTGACTTTTGCTCATCGTCCGTACGGCGGGCACGGTCGGCTGCGAAGGCGGGGCCGATTTTCTCTAGTCCCGCCATGTCAGTCGTCGCCATCCAAACAAAGTGTGTGAAGTCGCCGTCAGTCTTTACTTCCTCGACCGACAGGCCATACGCCAACAGTGCGCCGTCAGCAAGCAACTTGTCGAAAACAGGCTTGTTGTACTTCTCCCATGTGCGTCGATAATCGGCGCTCATTCCCGGTTTGACTTTGATGAAGTTGTAGCGCGTTACGGGAAGTGTACCCGAGGGAGGGTTTGGTCCAAAGTTCGCAACGAGATCACGGGCAAGCCAGTCGCGCGTTTTACCCATGTCAAAGACCTGTTGCTGTCGTTCGGCCGTTGTCATGGGTGGTTTCTGTTTGCTGGCGTGCGCTGATTCGACTCGCTTTGCATCCTCCGCGGCTAGCTTTTGTAGCTGCGCTTCCATGCCTTTAAGAACCTTATCAACGCCGCCCCAGTTCGCTACTGAGAACCAGATCAGGTGCGTGGTCCCTCCCGGATAACGTAGAACAGGCGTCTCAATGCCCCAGGCCAAAATGACGCCTTCGGCCATCAACTTGTCGCGCACTGGCGCGCCGACAGTCTTGACCAGTTCCATGAACTGTTCTTCCTGGCCCGGTCTGACGGTGTAGTCGTAATAGAAGGTAAGAGGTTGTGGTTGCGGCTGTGTCTGTTGGCCCATTACGGCCGAGCAGACCAGCAGGAACACCAGAGGGAGTAAAAATATTGTTCGCATTTGTTTTCTCCATGAGCCGCAATAGCGGCGGCCCGAATTAGGGGTTGGAAAACTGAGATTACAACTGGGCAATGCTACGGTAGGAGGGTTTTAGACCATGATGCAGTGGCGGTCAAGAAGATTCGTCGTACTCGAAAAGCAATGTAACGGACAAAGGTGACGAAAGGGTTTGTTTACAGGATTTACAGGATTAGGCAGGATTTTACAAAAAAGTCCGCGACGATCTGCGGCCGGGTTTTACTAGAGAATCTCTCACTAACTAAGGCAGAATGCGTCCGATGAAACGAACAATCCAGGTTGCCACGATGTTTCTCGTATTCGGTTTTGGGTACGCGGTGAGCCATGCGTGTTTTTGCATTCCCCTGGACGTTCAGGAGAGCTATGACAACGCCAAAGCGGTGTTTGTCGGACAGGTACTTGATGTTATTCCACCTCGAAGTACCGATCCGAATGCGGAATTTGTGGATGCCGCTCACACGATAAAATTCAGAGTCGATAAGAGCTGGAAAGGACTGTTCCTCACAGAAGCAAGCGTGTTGACGCGTCTTGATAGTTGTTTCGGTCTCCACCCAGCGCCAAGAACGGGAGATAGGTACCTTGTTTATGCCAGAGCGGTTGATCAGAAGGATCCGTCACGAACTGAGTTAGTGACAGGGTCCTGCACCCGAACTGCACTCCTCTCAGAGAACTCACCAGCAAGTGGCGTTTATCGCAATCAGGCCGCCGATGACATTCGCGCACTCAACAGCATCACGATAATTTTTGGCCCACGTCCCAGGCCAACTACCATTTTCCCCAATATGAACTTTCTAGAACCTGATAACTAAGTTGGATCTTGGCGACGATGGACTATTGAGGATGTCGGAAGTTACAAATCTCAACTCAAGGGCCCGTATGGTTGTCTTGCCGCATGTATTCAGCGCCAATTCACAATCGGGTAATGCACTGATCGCCTTGAGCTGGTCGTGGTTTGTAGCGGGGACGCCTACGGTAGTGGTGAATCGTATGTATATCGGAAAATAGTGGCCACAGATCTGCACGGATTGATTACGGATTGTTTTCCTTCTCAATGCTCTCCAAATCTTTCTGCCGTATGCGGCCACCTGTTACAAAGTCGTTATACTCAGCCGCTTTTACTGCCTTGTTGTTTTCGCGAAGTAGGGTTTGATACTTCTCGAGATTGTCGAGGTAGTTTTTGAGTTTGGTCGCGTCCAGGAAATTTGTCGACAAGCGTAGAGTGCCAAATACTTGCGCGTATGCTGCCTCCGCTGCCGCTTTGTTCTGCTGTTTCAAATGAAGATCTGCGACGTCGCCTGCCGCCATGATGTACGCATACATGAAGTGCTGATAGTCAGGTGATCGGTACGCGTTGGCGAAATCGTTGCGATCGCGAGTGAACGCTTCCAACTTTCGCACTTTGATCGCCTGAGTGTCTTTCTGTTGTTTTTGGTAGAGATTGAGCAGGTCGTCGTAAACGCTCAGCTCCTCATCCCATGAATGCCGCCCATTAATTGGAGCGAGAGCAGCAGCAGCTTCGTTCAAAAGCGCTTCCGCTTCGGCGGGCTTATTCATATTGTCTGAGTAAAGCGAGGCAAGCGTTCGTAATCCGAGAATGTATTGAGACAGCGGATCCCCGGCGCCCGTCAAACTGCCTTTCAAGTTCTTGCGATTCTGGATGAGCTGCTTGTAATACCCCTCGGCCTGGGCATAGTTTTTCAATTGTTCGCGATACAAGTCACCCAGTTTCAGATAGCTTGTGGCGACGGAGTTGTTCTCCGATTTAATCGCTTCCCTGATAGCGAGCGACGCTTCGTACGCGTGTGCCGCTTCCGTATACCGTCCGAGGGTGATGTAACTGTCACCCATCACGTCGAGATCTTCGTCCAGAACGACGACTGCGAGCTTCTTAAGATCCGCGATCAGCTCACGCTGGTTTCGTAGCTTGAGCACGATCTGTTGAATTCTTTCGGCCAGGTGAAATGCCGCTTCGCTGCGGACCTCATCCTTTAGAACGTTATGAATCTGACTTAACTCGTTGTAGTTATCGGCGAGCGCCCGAATGCTTTCCGGATCACTCGTCGTATCGGTGATTTTTTCCTGAATATCGATGAGCTCGTTGTAAGTGCGCAAAGCGTCTTCATACCGGCTCCGACCGCGATAGAATTCGGCGAGTTCCTTGAGCGCGCCGATTGTGCCATCGCCCGGTTCCTGCTCGATTTTCCTGTAACTTTCAACCACACCCTTCAAACGCAGCTCAGCATCGTCGTACCTGCCGATATCCATGTAGAGCTGAACCAGATTTTTTTGACTGTTAACGGCGACGAGTGGGTTGTTGGATTTTAGACGTTCCTGATAGCTGGCGGCTTTTTTGTAATAGTCTTCAGCCTTGGCCAATTGTTGTTCAGGTGTCAGAGTTACAGTGGTTGGACCAGCATACACGGCGACAGCGCGAAACTTCGCATTGTCATGATAGGCGTGTGCGAGGCCATGATAAGTCTCGAACAGGATCGCGGCCGGCTCGTCTTTCAACACGCTTTCGAGGATTACGCGCCCGCTTTCGTAGTGATCTATTGCCTTATCGAACTCACGCTGCTTGTGATAAGTGTCGCCGAGCCGCGATAACGCCCAGCCATAGTCCCGTGCAAATTGTTTCGATTGTTGCGCCGTAAAATTTTGGCCGGCTTCCCCAGACTGAAGCGCCTTAAGTTTGACGTCAAGCTTTTCAAAGGCGTCCTGGGCCAACGCGTAGTCTTCGCGCCGGTAAGCTTCAAGACCACTGCGGATTAGCTCGCCACGCTCGAGTGCTCCCGAGAGTCTTTGCGCACTCTGCTGGGCGGCCGCAGTTGCCTCATTTGCTCTTTGCGTTGCAGCCTGTGCTGCCTGGAGATTTTTCTCAGCGATTGCTTTCTGCTCGTTCGCTATATTTGCGGACTGGTCTGCTTTTTCTTTTAAGAGCTCAGCCGATTTTTTAGCCTTTTCCGCAGCGAACTGACTTACCTGAGCATTGACAGCCTCCGCTCGCGCTTCAAGTCTTAACTTCTCGGCTTCCTGTGCTAACACCAAAGCATTTTGTTGGTCCCGATACGCTGCCTGGCGACTTTGGATCGCTGATGTACGTTGAGTCCACGCAAACCCGGCAGTCGCGAACGCGAGCAACAAGATCACGCACAGTGCGGCGATCAGCCAACGCATGCGCTGCGCGGCACGAGCTTGCAACGCGACGAACCGCTTTGTTTTTTCCAGTTCGCGTTTGTCGCGTTCGATCTCTTCATTACGTCGCTGCTCTTCAGCCTCGACTTTCTCTTCGCGAGCGAGACGGCTCTGTTCGAGATACGTCATCGCGGTTTCGAACTCGGGATGATAACGTTCGCCCCAGGCCGCATTCGGAAGCGACTTGTCGCGCCAGTCGAGTGCGAATGAAAGCGCGGGATCCTGCATGAGCCCTTCGCTGCCTTCACGATGCAGCATCGCAGTCTCAGCGACACGCCGGTAGATTCGCACTGACGTGCCCTCTTCGTTGACCCACTGCTTCAATCGCTGCCAGTTACGAATCAAACTCTCGTGTGAAATATCGATAACGGAATCGGCCCGTAGTTCAGTGCCGGCAGGCGGCATGAGAAACGATCGACCACCACCGCGAAAAATGTCGATGACGGTAATCACTTCATGCAAACTCGCACCAGTGATCTTGCAGATCGTGTCGAGCCGGGTGGGGCGCCGGGTCTCACGATTGTCAGCGCCGCGATCGCTCAATGCTTTGAAGAGTATTTCCGCGATCTTGCGGCTCTTTTCGTCGGGCAATTCATTGAACGCTTCGTCGGCGTGACGTGAGAGGGCGTCAGACATCGTTCCGATGGCTTCATAGTGATCGAGTCCGATCGGTTCGCCGTCGCGACGATGTGCTTGCCAGTATTCCCACGTGCGCATCAATGCGTGCTGAAGAATCGGTAATTGATCCGGATTGTCGCCGACGTCGTTCAGCAGACGATTGATCAGCGGTTCAGATATCTTTCCACGTGTGACACCGACTGGTCCCGTCACCGCGAAACGTCGCTCATCGCGCGTCATTCGCGGTATCAGGTACTGCCCGTCATTGATCGCTTCGGGTAGTCCCTGGAACTGAGCACAGTCGCCGAGAAAATCGGAACGCATTGTCAGTACGATGTAGATGTGCAACTCGCGCTGTTGTGCTGCTTCAAGCAGTAGTTTTACGAAAGCAGACGCGACGTCGACACTGCTGCCTTCATGTGCAGCACGGAAGCGAAACAACTCTTCAAACTGGTCCACCACCAGCAAAAGCTTTTCCTGTTCACCGAAGCGAGCCTGCCGCGCCACATTTAAGATACCCAGCGACCCACTTCTCAAAGTTGCTTCTATGACCGCCTCAGATTCCGACTCCGGCAGACCAGCGCCGGCTTCTGCCAGTACATCCTTCTTGACTAACTCCGCCGCAAGATTGCCCATCGGATCGCCGCCAGGTCGCATCACTGCAATGCGCCAACCCGAACCAGCGCCTTTCATCATTCCGCCACGCAACGCCGGCATCAAACCGGCTCGAATCAACGAAGACTTGCCGCTACCAGATGTTCCGACGACCGCCAGGAACCGCGTCCGTTGAAGTCGAGTGAGCAGCTCGTCTGCCTGGCCTTCGCGACCGAAGAACAGGCGGTATTCATCGGTCTCAAAAGGTCTTAGTCCGGGGAAGGGATTCTTAACGGGTTTTGATGAAATCATTGCTGGCTTCCTTGAGCGGAATGGACGGCCGTGACGAAATCCTGCAGGTCGTTAGGATCGAACGACGTATAATTTCGAATGACATAAGGCACAAGGTGTGTAAGAAAGTCTTCCTTCTGATCGCTTTGTGGCGCGCCAACGTAAACTGCGCTCGCACTCCAATCCTCCTCACGACCATAACCGTAAGCTTTCTCGAGGTCTTCCAGATTTTTGCGTACCCATGGCTCATCGCCGTTGCCAAAATAGACAAGCGCCGCGTCGCACTCGCGCAGGTTCTTGTGGTGATAGTCCATGAGCGTGGCTGCGGTCTCACCGTCGAGCCATGTGATGACTTCGAGATTTTGTTTGAAGAGATATTCCTTGATCGGTCGCACGAGACTGCGATCGCGGTTTTCACAGATTAGATAAACCTGTTTCAGTTTAGAGCGGCCGTTTTGTTTGGTAGCTACCACTGCCGGCGGATTCAGTTTTTCGACAATACGTGTTTTCAAATCCTCAATGCTGGTTTGGAGTAACTCAGCACCGCCGCCGATGCGTGTTTGCACTGCTGTGATGAAGGCCTTTTGACGTTCATCGGTGACTTCGAGCGCAGGAGTCATGAGTCCCTGCGGCATCCATAAAAGACGCGTGAAGGACGAATCTTTCGCGGAGCGTTGTGCAGCGACGTCTTCCTGAATTGAAACTATCGAGCGCGGATCGTCTTCGGGTGCTGTGCCGTAACGTTTGCCGATCAAGTGAACTGAAAGAATTGAGCGTCCGAGCGCTTTGTTTATCGCGGCTTCAGTTTCCTTTACTTCTTCCGTGGGCAACTTCTCTTCGGGCAACACGCCATAACCGCGTTGTCGCAATTCGTCGCGCACAACATCGCGCTCCTGCGTCAGGTCGGAAGTCGTTTCGGCAAGATAGATGAACTTTTGTGGACCTGCTGATGGTAGCTCCTTTGTCGTGTTGCGCTTGTCCGGATCTTTCACCACAGCCAGCAGCGTTGAGATGTCCCACGCGAGCCGTCGTAACACGGTCCAATATCTCGGATCCTTCGCTGGAACGACATCGGGGCTGAACTCGACCGGCATGTCGCCTTCCATTTCGTAAAACGCATGGCCGATGAGTTCGCGTAGTTGTGGCGGTTCCTTCTTAGCGAGATGAAACAGCAAGGGCGACTTGATCACTTTGAAGATTCGGGAGCGATGTGCGGGCGCGTTTGGAAGAGGCGGGTTTTTGCTGAACGCTTCGAGTTCGCGGAGACACCAGTCTGACGTAACGTAGCGCGGAGTGACTATCGGAACAAACAATAATGAATTCGAAATGCCCTCTTCGATCGCGGCGCGCAGCAACGCATCGCCAGTGAGGCTACGCTGGTCGCGCCAGATTCTGGGTACGTAACCAAGACTGCTGCTGATGAGTCGCGGCAGTCGTTCCACGAGAAGATCAACCCAGCCTTTAACGTCACCCGCCGGATCTTCGTCATCGAGGTGTCCGTAACTAATAAAAATGTCGTAATTAGAAGGCATGCACTGTTCTCAGGAAACACGGGAAGAATGAAGTCAAACCGAAGGCGTGTCGCGACAAATGATGCCACAAAAAGGCACAAAAGGCACAGGAATCTTACAGTCTCTTTTGTGCTTTGTGTGCCTTTTTGTGGCTAAGGTGAACAGATTCGGCAGGGTTTGAAGCCGTGCTGAATTGCTTCCGAGGAGGTTGCAAAGCCGACGCGATTTTTGGTCGTGATCCGGTTTACCCAGTGACAGTTTTCCAGGTGATAGATTCCGAGCACGAGATTTCCGACAAACGGATCCGTGATGGCGGGAGCGACGACACTTGGCGCCGGCGGCAAATTCACCTGCGGATTCCATGTTCGTGGAAACTGCGCCTGCGGATCCGGAGGCGGCGCCGCAGTGATTGGCGGTGGTAGCCAACTGGAACTCTGAATACCTCTCTTGGCCTTCAGCGATTCATCGATTGCGCGAACAAAACCGAACGTCAGACAGCCGAGCGCGAGGCACACCAGCGCAGCAAACACAGACAAGAAGAAGCCGAATCCCAGGAACTTGAGCAGGATGTAAGCGCCCCAGTACCAGACCAGAAAATACTTACGTACAAACTCCTTCGAAAACGTAATCGTGTTCCCTAAAACGTCCTGTGGATCCGTAACAGTCGTCTGCAGCGGAGGAGGCGGCGTGCTACTGAAAAGTGACTGTACAGTAGCTGAGCCAGGGGTCGAGGGCACTGACGCTCCTCGAGGCTTATCCTGCCATGGAATCCAACGGATTGCTCTGCTTTCCGGAGGTGTTGCGGAAACAACTTCTCGAGTCTTTAGTGTCGCGTCAATATCAGCCGGTGCTGTCATCCACCCAGGCAATGTGGTTTTAGTCTTTACCAGATCGAGAATAGACGGCACTTCATTCGGCGATCCGGTCGCCGCTTCGGCGAGCACGTCGGTTAGTCGAGAATGTTCTGGTCCAATCTCCCGGATCTTATTAAAAAGCTGCGACGAAGCGGGATCGGCAAAGTCTGCTTTCGTGAATAGCAGGTTCTCGTCATGATGCTCCTGCCAGAGAACCGGGCGCTCTGCGAGGGAAATCAACGACAGGTAGATCACGAGGGAAGAGAAGTTATCCAACTTCTCGTCGAAGTGGTTCGCAGTTCTGCGCGGGTGTTGATAGTGCTGATGACCGACCTCGCTCGCGGTCCAGCCGGCCATCTTCGTCACAAAGATTCCATCGTGATCGACGAGTCGCAATTGTCCGTGTTCGACGATGATGTTGCCATGCTGAAGATCGCCATGCGCGACCCCAGAAGTTTGCAACGTATTCAGCAGTCGTAACCACTCTTCCGAAAGATGCAGCAATACATCCGGCCGGTTGAGCATCTCTCCGATATAAAGATCCAGCGTCGGACCCTCGATCCACTGCATGAAGAGGATCGGAAATCGCTGACCACCAACGAGTATTCCTTCAGGTGCGTAGGTGAACTCAGACAGGTATGAGACTGGCGCGCTCCTGAGATGTTCCTGAATCGCGCGATAACGCTGATCGCGATCTCCCAGATAGCCACGGAAGCAACGCACCGCGAAGTCGCCATTGCCATTCGACGACTTCAATTTGTAGACATAAGCAAACTGGCCCGAAGTCACGAGGGGCATCCCCAGCCGATCGACAGCAGGAAGCGTCCTACGCAAATGTGGATGCGCAAAACAGATCGAGGGACACTGGATCGCCTCAGTGAAATACCTTGCGGAGGGCCAGTTCTTCGAAAGGGTCCCGGTTTGTGAGGGTGAAACTGCCACTAACTCTTACTCCGTTTTATCTCGATTCGGACGATCGCAAGATCGTCATTCCTTATTCTGCCAGCCATTCGCTC
>DASTVU010000006.1:0-11044 GCA_035758935.1 Pyrinomonadaceae bacterium
TTCATGGGAGGCTCCTAGTCTGGGCTGATTTTGACTAGGGATATAACTGGTTGGACCAACAAAAGTCAATCCACAGATTACACGGAGATTATCCGTGTAATCTGTGGAATCTGTGGCTAACTACCGTTGTGAAACCTTGAGGTCGCCGCCGGCGGCCTTGATTTCGGGAAACTCGTAAGAGCCAAGTGGGAAGCTCTTGCAAGTCACAACCTTGCTGATGTCCGAAGGAATTCCCACATCATCGCGTCGCTCGAAATCGGTCGCGATCCACTTCAACTCCGCGCCTTTGTCATCCTCAACTTCGGCGTCTTTGGGAACCCAACCTGCTGCAGGCAACTGGTAAATTCCCCACACAAAGTTGTCCTTTTCGAGCCCGTTGTCTTCAACGACAAGCAACACGCGCTGCCCAATGTTGCTCTTCACATTCGAATCGTAAATCTCGCCGCCTATTACCGCCTTGTTCTCAACTACCTGCATGCAATCGAATTTGGCTTTCACAATTACGCCCTGGTTCCTGGGGGTTTCCGAAGAGTCGGGGTCTTCGATCGGAGTCGCAACCGGATCGCTGAAGGTCACATCACCAGTCGCCTGGCCGTCAGTCCCTTCTTTCGCATCAAATTCAACAAATCTCGTTTCCCCGTCTTCAAGCACAAACTTAAAACTGCCGCTGGCGGAAGATCCTTCAGCTCCGGCACGAACCAAGTTTGGCAAAGCAAGACACACAATAAACAAAGTCAGAACGAAAGCGCCTATAATGCTCTTCATTGAGAGGTCTCCTCGATTAGAAAAGATTTCCTGGTAGGTCGGTGTATGAGGACTTTGAAAGGTCAAAGCCAATTCGCACCACACGACAATGAACAAAGTTCAGCACTATTCCTTAACGCGTATTTTTATTCCCATTCTGGTCACACTTTTTTTGATCCCGTTACCGTCCGTTTTTGGTGCGGAGCCGTCGCAGGGAGGCAGAATTCGAGGCAAAGTTGTTGCCGATATTCCCGATCAACGTAAAGCTCTGCCGGGGGTTATCGTCACTCTGAGCAGTGATCGACCTGGAGACAAGAAACTTCAGAGCGTTTCCGACTTGGAAGGTCAGTACGACTTTCCGGGTCTGGTTGCGGGCGAGTACATCGTAACGGTCGAATTTTCGGGTTTCAAGAAGTATGAGAAAAAACTGAGCGTTCAGATCGAGGCCACTGTCGAACAGGATCTTCTTCTGCAACCTCTCCCACTCACTGAGTCGGTTACCGTTACCGACGATCGAACAGACGCAAGCAAAACAGAATCAACGACACCGTCAGTCATCACAAACCAGGCATTGCGCGATGCACCGCTGATCGATCAGAAGTTTCAGGACGCGCTGCCTTTACTTCCCGGCGTCGTGCGCGGACCTGATGGGACCCTGAATATCAAAGGAACACGTCCAACTCAGAGTGGCATTCTTGTTTCGAGTTTGAACGTCACGGATCCGGTCACTGGCGCGCCTGCGATCGAGTTGCCACTTGAAGCAGTGGATACAGTTCAGGTGCATTCGAATCCTTATTCATCCGAGTTTGGAAAGTTCACCGGAGCAGTAACAACCATCGAAACACGTTCAGGAAGCAACGATTTACGTTACCTGTTCACTGGCACGTTGCCACGACCTCGTTGGCGTGACGGGAAGATCTTCGGCATCGGTGCAGCGACACCGCGAATTGCCATCGGCGGTCCTATCAAGAAAGACAAGCTCTTCTTTTTTCAGAGTGTGGAATATCGATTTGTACGCACGAACGTGCCGAGTCTCGAAGAACTTGACGAGAGCCAACGCGATATCAAACGCGAAAGCTTCGACTCGTTTTCGCGTATCGACTATATCGTCAACAACAACAACCGGCTGACTGGCAGCTTCTCGATCTTTCCGCAGAAAATCGACTACTTCAATCTCAATACCTTCAACCCGGCTGACACCACCGCAAACTTTCACCAACGTGGCTGGTTTCTTGCGCTCAACGAGCAGGCAACATTCAAGTCAGGCGCGCTACTGCAATCGAGTTTTAGCGTGAAGCAGTTTGACGGTGACATCTTCGGCAACAGCGAAGCTTTTTATCTAATTACACCGGATCGCAACTTTGGCGGCTGGTTCAACCGGCAACATCGCGAGAGCCGTCGCTACGAACTGCTCGAAGTCTTCAATTTTGCGCCGCTGAAAGCACGCGGAACCCACACGTTCAAAGCCGGCGTCAACTTCAGTCGTACTTCTTTCCACGGCACTGACACGAGTGAAGCAGTTACAATCCGTCAAGGCAGCAACTTTTTTCCACGTCAAATTATCGAGTTCGTTGGCAACGGCGTTCTGGAACGCGATCAGGATGAGTTCTCGACCTTCGTGCAGGACAAGTGGCTCGTGAACTCCCACCTGGTATTCGATCTCGGTCTACGTTACGACCGCGACAGCATCGGCAAGAACAACAATCTGGCGCCGCGTCTGGGCTTTGTGGTTACACCGACTGATTCCGATCGCACTGTCGTGCGCGGCGGCGTGGGTATCTTCTATGACAAAATTCCACTCAATGTCGGTTCGTTTGAGCAATATCAGAGTCTGCGTATCAACACTTTCGTATTCAGTCCCGTTACCGACTTCGAGTTGATCGAGCGTCGCCTGCTACAAAACACGGCACCCGCGGATCTGGAGAATCCTTACTCGCTTGCCTGGAACATTCAACTCGACCATCAACTAAACCAGCGACTGTTGCTTCGTTTCGGCTATGAAGACCGAAACACACGCCGTGAATTCGTGCTCGAACCGACCCTCAACGCACTGCTTTTGCAGAACAACGGCCGCTCACGTTATCGCGAGCTACAGGCCGTCGCGCGCTTTCGTTTTCAGGAAGGACGCAATATCTTCCTGTCGTACGTGCGCTCCGAAGCGCGCGGGAATCTGAACGACTTCAACACCTACTTCGGAAATCTCAAGCAGGCCGTGATTCGCCCGGACGAGTATGGCAAGCAGCCGTTCGATGTTCCGAATCGTTTACTCTTCTGGGGCGACTTCGCCGTGCCGTTTGATATGGTCGTAACACCTGTGGTTGACTGGCACAGCGGCTTTCCATTTTCCATCGTCGACGAGAAACAGAACTTTGTCGGGCCACGCAATGAGGGCGGGCGCTTTCCGCAACTGCTTACGCTCGACCTGCTCGTAATGAAAGCACTCAAGATTCGTTTTCGCGGCAAGGAATACAAAGGACGCGCAGGGTTCACGGTCTTCAACATCACCAATCACTGGAACCCGCGCGACGTGCAGAACAATCTCGGAAGCGGACAGTTTGGGACATTCTTCAACAGTCCCGACCGGAGTATCCGATTGAAGTTCGAATTTGTAAAATACTAATCTGTGTAATCTGCGGATAAGGACAATCGAATATGAAACCCCTAATTGTATTTGTTGTCTTACTGCTCGTCTGCGAGGTCGCTCTCGCTCAAAACGAGACGCCATCAAAATTCGAACCGACAAACGATGGATTCAACTACGTCCGTCGCCCGGTGATGATTCCCATGCGCGACGGCGTGAAACTGCACACCGTCATTCTCGTTCCCAAGGGTGCTCGCAACGCTCCGATCCTGCTCACGCGCACTCCATACAACGCCGACGCCCTCACGAGTCACGCCGACAGTTCCGACCTCGCATCGGTTTTGATTGGCTACGACAATGCGACCGACGTGATTGTCGAGGGCGGATACATTCGAGTGGTCCAGGATATTCGCGGCAAATATGGCTCTGAAGGCGAGTACGTGATGAACCGTCCGCTTCAGGGCCGTTGGAATCCGACCAAGGTGGACCACGCAACCGACACTTACGACACTATCGACTGGCTCGTGAAGAACATTCCCGAGACAAACGGTCGCGTCGGCATCCTCGGAATCTCCTACGACGGTTTCCTGCCTTTGATGGCCCTCATCAATCCGCATCCGGCGCTGAAGGTTTCCGTGCCGATGAATCCGATGGTGGATGGATGGATCGGCGACGACTGGTTTCATAACGGCGCGTTTCGACAGCAGGGCATGAGCTACATCTACGATCAGGAAGCAACACGCGCCAACGAGATCAAGTGGTGGACCAGTCATTACGACGATTACGACATGTTTATGGAAGCCGGCTCCGCCGGTGAGCTCGGACGTCGTCGTGGTCTCGAACAAGTCGGCTTCTGGCGCAAGATACTTGAGCATCCCAATTATGACGCCTACTGGCAGGACCAGGCCGTCGACAAAATCCTCGCGAAGGAACCACTCAAGGTTCCCGTGATGCTCGTACACAGTTTGTGGGACCAGGAAGACATCTACGGCGACATCGCTGTGTACAAAGCGATCGAGCCGAAAGATACAAACAACGACAAAGTATTTCTCGTGCTTGGTCCATGGCACCACGGGCAGGAGATTCGTGACGGCAGTGCACTCGGAGCGATCAAGTTCAACAGCGATACAGCGTTGACGTTTCGTCGTGAAGTCCTGCGCCCGTTCCTCGATCAGTACCTGAAAGACGGTGCGCCCAAAGCCAACGTTGCACCGGTAGTCGCTTTCGAAACGGGCACAAACACGTGGCATCGCATGCCGGCGTGGCCCAGGGGCTGCGAAAGCGGTTGCACGATTAAACCGACGCCCCTCTATCTGAACGCCGATTTGAACGCGGGCTTCAGTGCCAGATCAGCAGCGCCGGGTTATGAGGAATACGTTTCGGATCCGGCGAAGCCGGTGCCGTATCGCGCACGACCTATCGATGCTGCGAGCTGGTCGCGCTGGCTCGTTGATGATCAACGCGAGATGTCGGGACGACCTGATGTGCTGGCGTTTACGTCGGAGGTGCTGACTGCGCCGGTGAAGATCAGTGGCGAGCCGATCGTTAATCTAATCGCTTCAACGAGTGGAACGGATTCGGATTGGGTGGTAAAGCTGATCGATGTTTATCCACCGCAGGTTGCAGCGCAACCAAACATGGGTGGTTACCAGCTAATGATCTCGGCTGATGTGCTTCGCGGCCGTTATCGCGAGAGCTTTGAGACCGCCAAACCGATCGAGGCGAACACGCCGCTGCGTTATCGCTTTGCGTTACCGACGGCGAATCACGTCTTTCTGCCGGGTCATCGCATCATGGTCCAGATTCAGTCGAGCTGGTTCCCGCTCTACGACCGTAATCCGCAGACCTTCGTGAAGAGTATCTTCTGGGCCAAACCCGAGGATTACAAGAAAGCAACTCAAAGAATCTACAACACACCCGGCAATGCAAGCTTCATCGAACTGCCGCTGGTGACGAAGCCTTGAGCGCCTCTTTGGAGTGCGCCAACTTGTTGGCGCTTGGTATCGTATCAAAGCGGTGACAAGTCACCGCACTCCAAGGTGGCGCCCAATTTCACAGAACTGATGGAGCGACAAATGAAACTTCACATCCCGCTCATATTCATCCTTCTACTCGCTGCCTGCACGTCTGTCTTCGCAAAAGACGACATCACGAAGGAATTGATCACTTCAAACGGCAAGACGCGAGCTTACTATCTCTACGTGCCGTCGACGGTCAAAGATTCTGCGCCGTTGATCGTGATGCTGCACGGTTCAAATCGCACCGGTGTCACGCTCGTCGAGAAGTGGAAAGACTACGCGAAGAAGGAAGGAATTATCCTCGCGGGCCCGGACGCCACAAACCTGCGCGGCTGGGCATCGCCGCACGATGGACCAGACTTTTTGCGTGATCTGGTGGAAGAGCTTAAAAGCAAGTACCCGATCAATCCGCGTCGCGTGTATCTCTTTGGCCACTCGGCAGGCGCGGCGTTTGCGCTGCAAATGTCGCTGATGGAGTCACAGTACTTTGCTGCGACAGCAATCCACGCCGGCGCGCTGAACGAAGAAGGCATGGATTTGATCGCATTGGCAAAACGAAAGATTCCGATCTCGATCCAGGTCGGAGACAGCGATGAGTTCTTCCCGCTCAAGATCGTGCGAGCAACGAAAGATGCATTGAAAAACGCCGAGATACCTGTGGAATTGATCGAAATCAAGAACCACGATCACTGGTATTACGATCAGGCGCCGAAGTTCAATCAAACTGCGTGGGAGTTTCTCAAGAAAGTCGAACTTGAAGCCGAACCCAAATATCAAAAGTACAAGTGGGATCAGTAGTTCGCTGAACCGAACAACATAATCAGGAGCCCTTATGCCTAAACCTCTCTTTCGAGTAGTTGTGATCGTGCTTTGCCTCGCTGCGCTGCTTACCGGCACTCAGCCACGTCAGGCACTGAGCTCGTCACCAGTCAATGATTACAAAGCACAAGTCGTCGCCGACGTTGCGGCTATGGCGAAGCAATCACAGGTCATGGTTGACATGGTTTTCAGCTTTGGCGAACTCGGCTTTCAGGAAATCGAGACGTCGAAGTACCTCACAGGCATTCTTAAAAAAGAAGGCTTCAAGATCGAACACGGCATCGCCGGCATTCCCACCGCCTGGATCGCTTCGTGGGGTACGGGCAAGCCGGTCATCGCCCTCGGCTCAGACGTCGATTGCATTCCACAGGCTTCGCAGAAACCCGGCGTTGCGTATCACGATCCGTTAGTCGAAGGCGCTCCGGGTCATGGCGAAGGTCATAACTCAGGCGTGCCTTTGAATGTCACTGCCGCAATTGCCGTGAAGCGAATGATGGAACGCAACAAACTTCCCGGCACGATCAAGGTTTGGCCCGGCGTTGCGGAAGAACTCGTCGCAGGCAAGGCTTATTTCGTTCGGGCCGGTGTTTTCAAAGACGTGGACGTGGTGTTGTTTACGCACGTGGGCAACAATCTCAACACGTCGTGGGGACAGTCATCCGCAACGGGACTCGTCTCTGTCGAATACACCTTCAAAGGCGAGAGCGCCCACGCCGCAGGCGCGCCATGGCAGGGACGCAGCGCGCTCGACGCAGTTGAGCTGATGGACATCGGCTGGAATTTCCGTCGCGAACATCTGCGTCTGCAACAACGATCTCATTACGTGATCACGAATGGTGGCGATCAGCCCAACGTCGTGCCTCGCGTCGCGAGTGTTTGGTACTACTTCCGCGAGCTCGATTACGAACACATCAAACAGATGCGTGACATCGGCGATTCCATGGCCCAGGGCGCAGCGATGATGACCAACACAACTGTGACGTCGCGCGTGCTTGGATCAGCATGGCCGCAACATTTCAATCGGCCGGTCGCGGAAGCAATGTACGAAAACATCAAGCAAGTCGGACTGCCGCAATGGAGCGACGCCGATCAAACCCTCGCGAAGGCACTGCAAAAGGAGTTGAAAGGACGTGAACAGGGCCTGGCCACGAACTTGATGCCGCTCGCGGGTCCGGTGACAGCCGAGGGACAGACTCGTGGCGGTTCGGACGATATCGGCGACGTTTCGTGGAACGTTCCGACCGTCTCGCTACGATATCCGTCGAACATTCCCGGTTTGCCGGGTCACAACTGGACTGACGCGATCGCGATGGCCACTCCGATCGCGCACAAAGGTGTAACCGCGGGCGCGAAGGTGGTCGCCATGACTATGGTCGATCTGTTGACGAAGCCCGAGCTCGTGACCGAAGCATGGAAGTATTTTCGTGACGTGCAGACAAAGGATACGAAGTATCAACCGTTGATTGGTCCGGATGACAAACCGCCGACGTGGTTGAACCAACGGACGATGGACACTTATCGAGAGCGAATGAGGAAGTATTATTACGACCCGTCGAAGTACGATACGTATCTCGAGCAGTTGGGGATCAAATATCCGACCACACGTTAGGAGTCATAGATGGGTGAAGCAAAGACCAAACCGACGAACGAGAGCGTCAAGGATTTTCTGAACCGCATTCCGGAGGCTGAGAGACGCGAGGATTGTTTTACTGTCTTGAAGATGATGGAAGAGATCACGGGCGATAAACCGAAGATGTGGGGACCGAGCATCGTGGGGTTTGGGAGTTATCGCTATAAGTATGCGAGTGGTCACGAAGGTGATTGGCCCATCGCAGCATTCTCACCGCGCAAGAAGGATTTGACGTTGTACCTCATGATGGGATTCGAAAAGCATACTGAGATGATGGAAAAGCTCGGTAAGCACAGTACCGGCAAGTCGTGTCTCTACATCAAGCGACTCTCAGATATTCACCTGCCCACGTTGAAGAAGTTGATCAAGACATCGGTGAAGGATTTGAAGGCTTACACAAAGGCCCAGAGCGCGAAATGAGAATTGGGCGCCACCTTGGAGCCCAATCCTGTCAATCCTGTTTATCCTGTCCATTCGCCTTACTGATCTCGATCTTATTTATAACTACAGATTCCCCTTGGATCACCGGCGCACCTAAATCAGTACCATCAATCTCAGTAATCCATCGCGCCTTTCGCTTCGTTTGCTCCATGCGCACGAGATACGCCCGCTGCGACGACGCGTCATGCACTTCGTACATCAAGAACAAGTCGCGCTGGTGCTCGAGAAAGTACATACGATCGATACGTGCCTTCGCACCAACCCTCAACATGAAAACGCGTCGCAGCCCTGCCGGTGACGTGAACTCGCCCATCCCATCGTGCCTGATGACGTAGTTACCGGCCGACGTCGACAGTACAAAGAAGCTGCGCTCATTCCCCTCACCCACGCGCTCCGCGAGTGCAAAAGTCTCAGACAGAGCCGAAGCACCTAAAGCCACTGACCACAAAACCGCTACGCCCAAACACACTACGAGAAGCTTTCTCATGATTTCTCCTTTGGCGGGGCGGTGAGGTGTAGCCAGTTTACTACAATTAGGAGCATAATCTGTCGAAATCAACCCCGGCAATTTTGTCATTTTGGGGTGAACCGATGGAAAAACAGCGGTTAAAGCAGATCGAGCGCTACGTACTGGGCTTTATTAAGGAACAACAGCAGACACGGATCCTGGCGAAGGAACTCTTTGCAAGCACAAGCACCTATGCGAATGCCGACATCGTCAGGGCGCTGGAAGACCTCGAGAAAACAGAGCGTCTCCTCGTACGTCATACAACCGGGGGCAACGACTATATCTCCCTGACGGCCCAGGGAATCGCTCACCTCGGTCTCGAGCAAGCAAAGGTCGAAGACGACGTAGCGGCCCTGCCTCATCCCCCAAAGAGCGCCACGAAGTCTGTTTAAGAGTTAAGTCTTAGAAGTATGAAAGTTTTGACCCCCACCCTGCTTCTGTTAGTGCTCTGCCTCTCTGCGACAGCTCAGGCGCCTGTCAACGATGCCAACTCGTTGGAAGAAGTGCGCAACAAGCACAGTGCGTTGCTGGTCGTGTTCAAGTCGAACGTGCTCGACGTCTCTGACCGTGAGCGCGCCATCATCGACGACGTTTTGAAAGCCGATCCGAATCCAAAGGGCCGGTATCGTTGGGTCTATTCTCAACTTGCCCGGAAGCTGAACAAATACATTGAGAAGTACAAAAGCCTGACTGCTGCCCGTGAGTTGTCGGCTGCCGATTACGTGATCTTTTTCAACGTAGTCGAGTTTCGCACAATTCTGAATACGCGTTATCCGTACGGCGAGCTGTTTGTGATCGTGAAAGGTTCGCCGGAGACGCTGAGACCGCCGCGCGTCGTCTGGCGGGCACGGAAAGTGTTGAATGCCGAAGATGCCATCGGCGATTTGATAAGAGACCTCAAAGCCGTTCGCGGCGAAAGTTAGCCGCAATTTTGCAACTCTCAATAGAACTTAACGTGTAAGTCCGTGCAACTTTTCGGTTGTTTCATTCACTAACGTGAATGAATTAGATCTTTCAGCTACACATTCACGCAGATAATCCGTACCTGAATCCGTGAATCTGTGGCCCACCTCTAAGAATAAAGGGACTGTCCCGATGCTGATCAGGGTTCTGTTTGGAGCAGTTCTATATTGCAGCGTTGCATCGATCGTACTCGGCCAGCAAACGACCGGTGCGTTGAAAGGCACGGTTACCGATCAGCTTGGCAGTCTCGTCGTTGGAGCCAAGGTGACGCTGCGCAACGCGCGTGGAGTCAGCACCACTGCAAACACGAATTCAGCCGGTGTTTATGAGTTTCGTCGCATTGAAGCCGGGAAGTATGAGCTCAGAATCGACTCGCCGGGGTTCAGTGTCTTTGAAGACAAAGCCGTCGAGATTCAGGCACGCGAACTCAAAACGCTTAATGCGCAACTTGAGGTCGCCCTTGAAGACCAACAGGTAACAGTTGACGATCGCAACATCAGCACTGACTCTGACAACAACCAGAATGCCATCGTGCTGCGTGGACGAGAGCTTGAAGCACTGCCGAATGATCCACAGGCACTTGCATCCGCGTTACAAGCCATGGCCGGGCCCACTGATCCAGAATCAGGCGGCCAGGCGGCGATCAAAGTCGATGGCTTCTCGAACGGACAGATTCCTCCCAAAGAAGCTATTCGCGAAGTTCGTATAAACAACAATCCGTTCTCAGCCGAGAATGAGTTTCCGGGCTGGAACGGCATCGAGATTTTCACGCAACCGGGCGCAGACAAGTGGCATGGCGGCTTCTCTTTCGACTTCACTGACGAGAGTCTGAACTCGCGCAACCCATTCACGACAAAGCGCGCTCCTTATCAGCAACGCGCTTACAACTTCAGTCTCAGTGGTCCAATAATTCCAAAGCGTGCGTCGTTCTCAATTTATTTCGGTCGTTATGCGAGCGATGCGAATTCCGTTGTCAATGCGACCATACTCGACCCGGTGACGTTGAAGCCGGTGACAGTCAACGAATCGTTCGTCACTCCCGACGTTAACAACTACGGCAACGGGCGTTTCGATTTCAAAATCAACAAGGTGCATACGATCGTAGGCCGGTTTAATTACAACCGGACAACCCAGGACCTCCAGGGCATCGGCGGTTACTCCTTACCTTCCCGCGCCTATCGCGGGCTGCGCGACTACCTCGTTGTGCAGTTGACCGAGACCGCGCTCATCAATGAGAAGACTGTGAACGAAACACGGTTTCAGTTCACGAGCGGGAAGTTCAAACAGACGAGTCTTTTAAATGCGTTTGCGCTGAACGTGCTCGACTCGTTCAACGGTGG
>DASTVU010000007.1:0-4660 GCA_035758935.1 Pyrinomonadaceae bacterium
GGGAGTCAGAGGTCGCAACAGCGATAACACACGTTTACGCGAAGTGTTGAATTGGGAACCGTCGATCTCTCTGGAAGACGGATTGAACATCACCTATCACTGGATTGCCGGTGAACTCGAAAAGCAGCGAGCGCCGGAGAAGGCTCTCGTAACGAGCTAGATAAAGTCGCGTTCATCACTTGTTCTGTGTGGGTTGGTCTTTCCACGCCTCCTCACAGTTCCGCGCCCGGTTCTGTATGAAACTTGCGGAAGAAATGTATTAGCCACAAAAAGGCACAAAAAGCACGAAATGATTTTTGTGAAAGACATTTTCTTTTTTGTGCTTTTTGGGCCTTTTTGTGGCTAAATTTCGCGGCTTATGTCGAAGCTTTACGTCATCAGTTCATGAGGGGGTCCCCGTGGGCGTGCTGCTGGTGCTTGCGAAGGGTTCGGCGATCGCCGCTTTCCGGTCCATGCTGCCAGTTATTGTTGAGTGAAGCAAAACTCACCGCTTCCGGATCGTTTGCACTCCGGCCGACAGTTATCGCTGTTTCATGCGTACCGAGATGGATTACCTTGTGTTGGAGTGCCTCGTGTTGAGTAAGGCTCAGCAGTAAAAGTTTCACGCAAAGACGCAAAGGACGCTAAGATTCTTTGCATCTTTGCGCGTTTGCGTGAGACCTGCTTTGATTAAAGACATATGCAAGTGAGTGTAGTGATTCCCGTTCGGGATGAGGAAAACTCGATCCGCAGGCTGCTCGACAGCTTACTCACTCAAACGCGCCCGCCCGACGAGATTGTGATCACCGACGGCGGTTCGACTGACGCCACGCCGCAGATTATCGAAGAGTACATTCGCAGTGGAGCCCCCGTGCGACTCATTCGCGCTGGCGCAGCGCTGCCAGGACGCGGCCGCAATCTCGGCGCCGCTCAGGCCAGTCATGAATGGCTCGGTTTCACTGACGCCGGGATTCGTCTCGAAAATAACTGGCTCGAAGCGCTCGTCACAAAAGCCGAAGCAGACGAAGGCGTCGATGTTGTTTACGGTTCTTGGCAGCCGGTAACCGATACGTTTTTCAAACAGTGCGCAGCCATCGCTTACGTGCCTCCACCCACGTCGCATGACGGAGTCATTACTCGACCACGCTTCATCGCTTCGACATTGTTGCGTCGCGAAGCATGGCAGGCGGTAAACGGTTTTCCAGAAGAGCTTCGTTCGGCTGAAGATCTGATCTTCATGGATCGAGTAGAGAACGCGGGCTTTCATTTTGTGTTTGAGCCGCGAGCGCAAGTGCATTGGGATCTCCGGCCAACACTTTGGGCGACCTTCAAAAGATTCGTCGTCTATTCTCGCAATAACATTCGCGCGGGACTGTTTCGTCAGTGGCAGGCAACAGTTCTGTTTAAGTATTACGGAGTTCTGGCAATCCTGCTCGCGGCAGTGTTGATCTTCAGACCGTCGCTGGTATGGTTTCCGATCGCCGCGTGGCTCTTTTTGTTAGCGGCGCGTGCTGCGGTTGCGATCAGGCGAAATCGATTTTGTTATCCTGCCTCATTTCTCCAGAACGTTTTGCGCGGGGCAATGGTGATGTCGTTGATAGCGGTGCTGGATGCGGCTGCGATTATCGGGAGCATTCAGTGGTTGTTGCTGGATTGTTTTCGCTGGAGTAGAAAGACTCCAGTGGAGGCCGGCAATGGCGCTTGAGGGCCGTCGCGTCTTATTTATCTCCTACAATGGAATGCTTGACCCGCTTGGCCAGAGTCAGGTGCTTCCTTACTTGCGCGAGCTTGCGCGCAGAGGAGTTCGATTTACGTTGTTGAGTTTCGAACGCGCCAAAGCATTCGAACCGCAGGGCGTTTCGGAATGCGAACAACTTCGGGAGAAACTCAAAGCGCAGGGTATTGAGTGGCATTGGCTGCGTTATCATCAACGCCCATCAATACCCGCGACGATGTACGACGTGATGGCGGGCTATCGCAAAGCCGCCGCTCTTGTGCGACGTAACCGCATTGAGATGGTTCACGCGCGCGGCCATATTCCGGCCACTATCGCACTCGCGCTGAAGCGGCGTTTCGGAACGAAGATGATCTTTGATTTGCGTGGGTTGATGGCGGAAGAGTATGTTGACGCAAAACACTGGCGCGAAGGAGGGCTTCCGTATCGCCTCACGAAAGCCGCAGAGCGCCGCATTCTTGCTGCAACCGATGGTATCGTAACGCTGACTGAGCGTATCTGGCCGATCATCAAAGAATGGGAAGGACTGCGCGGTCGGCCCGTCCACCATGAAGTGATTCCCTGTTGCGTCGATCTTTCGTTATTCGAGTTTAGTGCTGACGACCGAGCGCGGCGTCGTGCTGAGTTGGGTCTTGCTGATCGACTCACGATGGTCTACAGCGGCTCGCTTGATGGCTGGTATTTGACTGAGGAGATGGCCGACTTTTTTGCGAGCTATCTCAAGCGTGAACCACAGGCACATCTTCTTTGGCTGACGACTGGTAGGCACGATCGAGTCAGGGAGTTGATGGCCGCCCGGAATATCGCGAAGGACAATTTCAGCGTGCTCGCAGTTGCGTCTGCGGACGTTCCTTCGTACCTTGCTGCGGCAGACATCGGACTGGCGTTCATCAAGCGCTGCGTTTCGAAGATAGCGTCGTCGCCGACTAAGAACGGTGAGTATCTTGCTTGTGGATTGCCATTGGTGATAAACGCTGGTGTCGGCGACTCGGATGCGCTGATAAACGATTGGAAAGCCGGCGTGTTGATTGAGGATTTTACGGACGAAGCGTTCGCGGAAGCCGGGCGCGACGTCGATGCCGCGGTGCGCGCTACGGGGGCAAGAACGCATGCGCGATCGGTGGCGGAACAGGTTTTTGATTTGAAGATTGCCGGGGAACGATATGCGGCGCTTTACGAGAGAGTATTGGGACAGAATTAACAGGATTGAACAGCTTTGCCTCAAGAGTCACTGTTGGACGAAGTCAGTACCGTAACGCGGTAGCGTCGGGTTAATGTTGTTGCACCAATTAACAGGGAAATTTTGATTCGCAAGATTTACCCGACGCTACCGCGTTACGGTACTGACTTCACCCAAGCAACGATCCTGACTTTGAGACAAAAGCAAGATTAAACAGGATTGGTTAACACGATCGACACATTGCTGGAGACGTTGCGCTGTCCGAGTTGTCGCGCGGAGCTTTCCTACGCGAAAGAGTTGATCTGCACTCGCTGCGGTAACTCTTATCCCATCGTCGACGATATCCCGCGGTTGCTGCTCCCAAACATGCGAGACGCATTGACGGGTGAAGGAAAAGCAACCGGACACGACGAAACTCAAGCCGAAACCGCGCTCAGTTTTGGTTACGAGTGGAAAAGTTTTCCGGAAATGTACGAGGAATGGGAAAAGCAGTTTCTCGACTACATGCAACCACATGCCGCCGACTTCTTTCCGGGGAAGAAAATCCTCGACGCCGGTTGCGGCAATGGACGTTTTGCTTACTACGCCGCCAAGTACGGCGCCGAAGTCTGGGCCATCGATCTCGGACCGGCAGTCGAAGTAGCGCGACGCAACACCGAGTCGAGAAATGTTCACGTGGTCCAGGCCGATTTACACAATCCGCCGTTTGCCCTCGAGAGTTTTGATTTCATCTATTCGATCGGCGTGCTGCATCACCTGCCCGATCCCGAGGCAGCATTTCAGAATCTATTACGCTTTTTGAAACCAGGTGGCGTGGTGCAGATCTATCTCTATTGGAAGCCGGAGCAACGGCCCATCAAAGCGGCGATGTTGTCGGGTATTTCGGCGGCTCGCAGAGTAACGACGCGCTTGCCGCACAGCGCTGTGCACCTGCTCGCATATCCGACCGCAGCAGTGGCGTTTACGTTTTTTGTCTGGCCCTACAGAATTTTGAAAAAGATACCTCTCTTCAATCGCGTCGCAGAAGAGATTCCGCTGAAACAATACGCCCACTTGCCGTTCCGAGTATGCGTGAACGATCAGCTCGATCGCTTCTCGGCGCCGATTGAAAATCGATACACGCGAGCTGACGTGCAGAACTGGCTCACCCGCGCGTCACTTGAAGGCGCAAGTGTCGGTGAAAACTTCGGATGGATCGCCACCGGACGAAAAGCCGGTTAGGTTTTTGACAGGATAGACAAGCTATACTAAACGACTCAATTTAACTGAAACATATGCACGTTCTCGCTCTGATGCCCGCGCTCTACGACACCTCGCCTGGCCAGCGTTATCGCCTTGAACAGTGGGAACCTCTCTTGCGCGAACGAGGCGTCGAAATCACCTACGCGCCGTTCGAAGACGAAGAACTGCATGCACTTCTCTACAAGCCGGGCCTGCTGCCACAGAAATTAAAACTGGTGACGCGTGGGCTGAATCGACGATGGTCACTTGTCAGAAAAGTAAAGGACTACGATCTCGTCTACATTCTTCGTGAAGCTGCGTTGCTCGGTCCGCCGGTGTTTGAAAAGCTGATCCATCAACGGCGCGTGCCGATAGTTTTTGATTTCGACGATGCCATCTTTGTTTCGTACCGCAGTCCTTCAAACGGTTATTTGAGCTATCTGAAATTTGCGTCGAAAACAAAAACCATCTGCCGGATCGCGTCGCACGTGATGGTCGGTAATCCTTATCTCGCGGAGTATGCAGGGCAGGTTAATGATCGTGTG
>DASTVU010000008.1:0-3827 GCA_035758935.1 Pyrinomonadaceae bacterium
ATCATCGCTGCACCTATCGCTGACGTAATGTGATCGTAACCAGGCGCAATGTCGGTCGTGAGTGGACCAAGCGTGTAGAACGGCGCTTCATGACACGTCTCAAGCTGCTTGTCCATGTTTTCCTTGATCAAGTGCATCGGCACATGACCAGGACCCTCGATCATCACCTGACAATCGTTTTCCCAGGCAATTTTCGTCAACTCGCCTAACGTTTCGAGCTCGGCAAACTGTGCTTCGTCATTCGCGTCCGCAATCGATCCGGGACGCAAACCGTCACCAAGTGAGAACGAGACATCGTAAGCAGCCATGATTTCGCAGATCTCGCGAAAGTGCGTGTAGAGAAAACTCTCTTCGTGATGGGCCAAACACCACTTGGCCATGATCGAACCGCCGCGACTCACGATGCCAGTCGTGCGCCGGGCGGTTAGAGGAATGTATGGCAGACGCACACCGGCGTGGATCGTAAAGTAATCGACACCCTGCTCCGCTTGCTCGATCAGCGTGTCGCGAAAGATCTCCCAGGTAAGTTCTTCAGCTTTGCCACCGACTTTCTCGAGCGCCTGGTAAATGGGCACGGTGCCGATCGGTACAGGCGAGTTGCGAATGATCCACTCACGAGTGGCGTGAATATTTTTTCCAGTGGAAAGATCCATCACCGTGTCAGACCCGCAATGAATGGACCAGCGCATCTTGTCGACTTCCTCTTCAATCGACGAAGCAACCGCGGAGTTTCCGATGTTGGCATTAATTTTGACGAGGAAGTTGCGGCCTATAATCATCGGCTCGGACTCAGGATGATTTATGTTGGCCGGAATAATGGCTCGCCCAAGCGCAACCTCCGAGCGCACAAATTCAGGAGTGACAAACTGCGGGATCGCGGCTCCAAACGACTGGCCGCCGTGCTGGTGCAACAGTGAATCACGCGGTGCATCGCCCGTCTCCAACGCCGCTTCGCGTCCAAGGTTCTCGCGAATCGCGATGAACTCCATCTCCGGAGTAATGATTCCGCGTCGCGCATAATGCAGTTGCGTCACGCATGAGCCCGTTGTCGCGCGCAGCACCCGGCGTCGCATTAAAGGAAAGTCTTCGAGTTTCCCGACGTCTTTTATCCGCGCGCGGTTCGCGGCATCAAACGTGAGATAACCATCGTCGATCGGTTTCGCTTCACGACCTTCGTATTCCTCGACGTCTCCACGCCCAACGATCCACTCGCGTCTCAATTGCGGCAATCCTTCCCGCACATTGCAATGAACGGCCGGGTCGCCATACGGTCCACTGGTGTCGTAAACACGAACCGGCGGATTCGTGGCCACCGTGCCGTCGAAATTGCGCGACGGATTCTGTGCTATTTCACGAAATGGCACACTTACGCCCGGCAAACTACCGTTGACGTAAACGCGACGGGAGTTTGGCAATGAACTGTTTTCCGAGGTTTCGCTTTGCGTTATTTTGATTCCAGCACTCATAGATGACATTCTCCGATTGATACCTTTGTAGTCTATAATCTCCGTCGCTGGTAATCCAACCCAACCGATCTCCCGGAGATAAAAGATGCTCAAACGACGCGTTATCGCCTTTTTATTGATCCTATCGCTGCTCGCGCTTCCTGTGGCTGCTCAAAACGGCAGTGGCGATATGTTGAGCCGCATTCGCAAAGAAGCGATGGAACGCTCGCAAATCATGAAAACGATGCACATGTTTACGGATCTTTATGGTCCACGACTTACAGGTTCACCCAACCATAAAGCCGCCGCGGAATGGGCAGTCAAACAAATGACGGCGTGGGGTCTTGAAAATGCCCACCTCGAACCATGGGACTTCAAACATCCGGGCTGGTTGAACGAGCGGCTGACCGCGCATCTAATTTCTCCAGTGAAAGATCCGCTCGTGTGCGAAGTACTCGCATGGACTCCCAGCACAAAAGGAACCGTGCAGGCAAAAGCGTATCAGCTGATCCTTCCCGAGCGACCATCGCAGGAACAGTTGAATATCCTTCTTAACAATCACAAAACGAAAGTACGCGGGAAGATTGTACTCATCGGCAAGCCGGCAGTGATATCTGTCAACCTGAGTCCTCCGGCGAAGCGACAAACTGACGAACAGGCCCAGCAACGCTATGGACCAAACGCGCGGCCATTCGCATTTCCGACGCCATCGCCAACTCCAACGCCAGCCGCGAACGCCCCACGACCGTTGACGAATCGTCAAGTCAACGAGCAACTCGACGCGTTTCTAAAAGCGAACGGCGCCGAAGTTAGAGTTAACGACGCCGGTCGCGAGTTTCGGCAGATCCGCGCTTTCAACAATCAGACATTTGACGTTAGCAAAGCAATACCGACCGTGGTGATGAGCAATGAAGACTTTGGTCGCATCAGCCGAATTCTTAATGATGGCACCGAAGTTGTCCTCGAGTTCAATATCGTCAATCGTGTGTATCCCGAAGGCACCACGTCCTACAACACGATCGGTGAGATTCGCGGCAGCGACAAGGCTGACGAAGTGATCATGCTCGGAGGCCATCTCGACTCATGGCACGCTGCGACAGGAGCAACTGACAATGCGATCGGCTGCACGATCATGATGGAAGCCGCACGAATTCTGAAGACACTCGGAGTTAAGCCGCGTCGTACGATTCGTGTGGCGCTGTGGAGTGGTGAAGAACAGGGCCTGCTCGGCTCGATTGCTTACGTCAAAGAACATTTCGGTTCATTCGAAGATCCAAAACCGGGGTATGAGAAGTTTGGTGGTTACTTCAACATCGACTCCGGCACCGGACGCGTGCGTGGCGCATCGGTGTTTGGACCACCTGAGGCCGCGAGTATTCTTCGGGATATTCTCGAACCCTTCAAAGCAGATGGAGTAGTTGGAGCAGTGAATTCGCGCAGCCGCAGGCTTGGTGGTTCTGATAACACATCGTTCAGCCAGGCTGGCCTGCCCGGCATCGGCATGGGTCAGGATCCCATCGAATACGGATCGCACACGTGGCACACGAATCTCGACACGTATGAACGAATTCTCGAAGACGATGTGAAGAAGGACGCGATGGTGGTCGCGTGGGCAGTCTATCAATTGGCTATGCGTGACGATCTGTTACCGCGATATTCCAAGGCGGACATGCCGCCAAAGCCCGCGGAGGAAACAAGTTCGCAACCTGCGACCCCGGCAGTGCGTACGGAAGCTCAGACAACGAAGCCTCCGGCAAAGACGACTAACTCGCGGAGGAATACTTCACGACGCAGAGGACGAGGTTAATTGGCACTAACTCGCCGTCACTTCTTAAGGCGAAGCGCAATCGCAGTTGCCGCAGCCGGACTTAGTCGAGCGCAATTATCCGGTGCGGTCAGGAACCTGGTATTAACGGGCCCGGCGAAAAAGGTGCTCATTGTGGGCGCCGGAATGGCCGGGCTTGTTGCTGCTTACGAACTATCGAAGTCGGGTCACGACGTTACTGTTCTCGAAGCGCGAACGCGACCCGGCGGACGAGTGCACACGCTGCACGAGCCGTTTTCTGACGGACTCTTTGCAGAGGCAGGCGCGGCGCGCATTCCCGACAACCACGATCTCACACTGAAGTACGTGAAAGAGTTTGCGCTTCCGCTCGAACCGTTTTATCCCAGTCGTCTCAATGCGGTGAGGTTTGATCGTGGTCGTAGAGAAGAAGTTCCGATCGACGGTTTTACTGACGCGATGACGCAGAATTACGGTGGGGAATTGGGAGGGAGTCCCGAGCGTTGGCAGAAGATCGTTGGCGGCACCGATCTGCTTCCAAAGGCATTTGCGCAACGACTCGGTGAAAAGATTCATTACGGCGCAGCGGTCGTCAGAAT
>DASTVU010000009.1:0-5215 GCA_035758935.1 Pyrinomonadaceae bacterium
TCCAGTCGAAGGATTACCGCAACTGGTCGAGATCACGACCTACGGTATCAAGGGGAATCGCGTTGAAAATACTTCCTATCCCATCGAATCCGGCCCTGTAGGCAAAGAAGAATATAAGTACGACGAGCGCGGCAACATCACCGAAATGACCGTGCGCGACGAGCGCGGCGCAATTCTCAGTCGTGAAGCCTACAGCTATGAGTTCGACAAGTTTGGTAACTGGACCAAGATGATGACTAGTCTCGTCGTTTTTGAAAACGGCGAACTGAAACGCGAACCAATCGAGGTCACCTACAGAACGGTTACATATTACTTCGACGACACGGTTGCGAAGATCGTTGAAGAGCCTAAGGCCACAAACGCGCCCGGCGTCCCCGAACCCACCAGTTCGGAATTTCGAGACCAGGAGGTTTTGGATCTAAAAACCTCATCCGTGTTGATCCCCTCAAACGAGCTTGCTGCCGAGCCGCCACCGTTACTCAAATCCGTTTCATCCGTGGCCAAACCAGCCACGGATTCCACGGATGAAAATAGATTTACCGCGGATGCTCAACTGGCCCTCGGCCACGAATTTCTGAAGCAGCAAAAGGATCGCGAGGCGATTAAAGCCTTCAAGGAGTCCATCAAACTCAATCCAAACAACCCCGAGACCTATTATGGATTAGGTTTTTCGAACTTTCGCTTAGGAAAGTTCAGAGAAGCCGCGGATGGGTTTAAGAAGGCGACTGTGCTGTCGCCGACGATGGCAAAGGCCCACTACGGACTCAGTCTCGCTTACCAGGAACTTGGTATGGAGGCGCAGTTAATGGAGGAGTACCGGATCCTGGAAAGACTGGACAAGATGCTCGCGAAGAAGTTGGCCCAGACGTTCCCGCAACACAATTTCTCCTGTCGTCTGACCCGGGGCTGCCCGTAACCACAGATTACACAGATTGGTTCTGAAATCTGCGTAATCTGTGGATAAGTTTTAAGGAGTGTTAATGCAGAACAATCGTTTTGTAGTTTTGACCGGACACCTCAGTAACTATCCCCTATCTGATCTCGTCGGAATTCTTCGTCACCAAAAGAAGTCAGGCCGGCTCTTGATCGAATATCCCAAAGGCCCGGCGACGTTCTTTTTCCAGAATGGCGAACTGATCGACGCACGAATGAACAACCTCGTCGGCTTGCAGGCGATCTGCGTTGCACTTGCGCAACCGGAAGCGTCGTTCAACTTCAATCCGTTGATTCAAAGCCCGCGGCGATCGATTGAGCCTTCGTTACAACGTGCAGTGTCGGAGCTGTTTGGCTGTTGGGATGAGAGCGCGGTGCAAATTGAAGGCACTGCGACTCCGGTGGCGCTCGAAGGCGATGCGCCTGTTAAAACTCTCACGGGCCGCCGCTCTGAGCTGTTGGCGCTTCCGCCTGGACCATCAGTGCTCATACAGCGACGTTCCCTGATTCTCGTGGCTGCCGGAGTTGTGATGGCGGTGGGACTCTCGACCGTGATCGCCGTGACCGGTGGATTTACAAAGAACCAACCCGAAACGACGTTAGTACAGCAACCGCAAACTCCCGCGGCGCCCGCCGCCGCGCCAGTTGAGTCACCTAAGGCGCAGGCGTCGCTTGCCGCAGCCGTCGTGAAACCGAAAAAACAAAGTAAGCAGGAAGAAAAGAGCAACACTGAGACCGTGGCGGAAACGAAGCCTGCGGAACCTGTAAAAGAAGCAGAACCCAGTTCACAACCGATCAGAGTTGTAATGCAGATCGAGAATGGTCGTGTGTTGAAAGCCTCGATCGCGAATCCCAAACCCGGAATGAATAGCTACGAAGCACTCGCATTACGTATCGCAAGGCAACGTCGTTATCCCGCGACGATGAACGGTGGTGAGACGGTCACGATCAGTGTCAACAAGTAAAAGCCAGGATTGCCGATTTCCGATTGCCAATTGCCGATTTAGCTCACCCCGGCTTGGAAATCAAAATTGGCAATCGGCAATTGGAAATTGGCAATCTTAATCCCGAGGTACTCCCGATGCTATTTCTCGAAAGCAAGACTCTCAATCATCCACTCGATACCGCAAGACGGCTCGCGTTGCTGCAGGAATTGCAGGAGCGAAATCTCGTTCCGCTGATCCGTTCCCACCGGCTGCGTAGTTTCAGAGACGTTCTGCTCGATGTCGACCGTATCAGTGAAATGGAAACGGCGCTGGCGGCCTCCACTGAGTCGACGACGGGTGAACCGTACGTTCGCGGCGATCTTTTCTCCTTCGAGGATTACATTCTCTTCCTTGTCTTCGAAGATGATGATGAGTCGAATTCTTTTATTCGCGCCGGAATCGTTTACGAAGCAAACACCACCGAACCATTTCGAAAGCTTGACTCGTTTTGTCATGACATCCGGAGCCTGATCCCGCAGAATGCCGGTTCTTTTCCGGAGTGGCAGACAAGCACTCCCCCAATGCCGCAAGGATTCCGGAATTTCGTCGAGAGACAGGATGCCGACTCGCTTTACACCAGCTTGCGTAAGGAAACGATGAGCAAGCGCATCCTTGCCGCGTCGAAACTCGAAGACGAAGCGGCGCGCTTGTTCTTGCGCACGGCGCACAACGCGCACCAGGAAGGTTACGCCGCCAAACTGCTCACCGGTCACACGGAATCAAAGGACGTTCCGATTCAACGGCTCGAAGATGCCGGTCTGGTCGAGAGGGAAGTACAGATCAGTTGCCGCAAGACGGGTCACGCGTTGTTTCGCCTGCCGAATCCGCATGCGCTCGCCGTTGTGACTGTAAGCGATGCGACGTGTAGCGAGTGTGGCGCGCCGGTGGCTGATGAAAACGTCGAAGAAGTGATTGCGCCGACACAGCTCGCGTCGTCGTTACTCGAAGACGGTTCGTGGCTGGTCAGCCGAATCCACTTTCTGCTGCGCGAAATGGGCGTGCCGGAAAGAGAGATAGCTCTTGGGCCGTCGGAAGGAACTGGTTATGGCCAGTTGATGGCGAACATCTGCGGCGAGTCGTTTTTGATCGTAACTCGTGACGGTGATCTCACTCCTGCATTCGCACGCTGGACGATCGACCACGAGATCGACACTGAAGCTTCGCACCTCGTTATCGTCGCGACCGGCCGGATACACAAGGAAGCCGGAGTGCTGCTGCAAAATCACTCGCGACGCCGAGTCAGTAGTGGTCAGGATTTCGAAATGATTGTCGCTGATGATGCTGCATCGGCTGGCCGCGAATTGGAACAGGCACTCGAACGAGTTTCGCAGCGAGTGGTGGCGGAACAACTCTGCGTGTTGGACGGCAATATCGGTTTCTCAGTCAGTCGTTTGGTGTTGACGAAGTTCCAACTCCGACGAGTCGCGGCGCCGAAGGATGCGGAGGTTGTGACTGAAAGTGAACCTGAGTTCGTTCCGAGCGCGCCACTCACGCTAGCCGCACACGCATCGGGACATAATGGTGACGTGTACGATGTCGCGCGCGATCCGGATCAGCCTGAAGCTCTGCAATGAAGCAAGCGAAGAAAGCGCGACGCACGGAAGACGAGCGCTGGAGCAGAGACATTGCTACTTTGCGACAGGCCGCGCAGGAGCTAGCGCAGCGTCGCAGCGAAGCTCAGAGATCACCTTCTGATATCCAATTTGATCAAATTGCGGAGTTGCTGGACGATCCGTCGGCCGCAGTGCGAGAGAAAGCCGTCAGGGATCTGTACGAACACGACGCCGATCGGGCTGCGACACTCGTAAACGATGCGTTGCGAGATGGATCGCCTGAAGAACGCCGCCGGATTGGCAGTGCTCTTGCAGACTCAGGCCTCCTTTACGAAGCCATCGACGACCTGATGGCGGAAAATCACGAACACTGTTACAGCGCGTTCTCGCTATTGTTTCTTGTTGCGAAGGCCGGTGTGGTCGAGCCGCTCAGCACCGTGATCGAGAAACATCCCAGTCTTGATTTGAGTCTCGCGGTCATTCGATTACTTGCCTCAAGCGGCGAACCCGAAGTCGCTTCAACATTGGAGCGACTTGCTGCAAACGCCGCGCTCGCCCCGGAGTTGCGTTCCGCCGCCGCCGAATCCATCAGTCAACTTATATAGCCACAGGTCGTTTTTGACAGGATTTACAAGATTTACCAAGATGTACATGTAAATCCTGTTATGCGATTTAAACTTCATTCGGAATACAAACCCAAAGGGGACCAGCCTGCGGCGATTGACTCGATTGTCAAAGGGCTGAACGACGGCGCCAAAGATCAGGTGCTGTTGGGAATCACGGGCAGCGGCAAGACGTTCACGATCGCGAGCGTCATCGAGCGTACGCAACGCTCAACGCTCGTGCTGGCACACAATAAGACACTTGCGGCGCAACTCTTTCAGGAGTTTCGCTCGCTCTTTCCCGAAAACGCTGTCGAATACTTCGTCTCTTACTACGACTACTACCAACCCGAAGCTTACGTTCCTGCCGCCGACGTCTACATCGAAAAGGAAGCGATCGTTAACCAGGAGATCGATCGGCTGCGAATGTCAGCGACGCGGGCGCTGTTTGAACGTCGCGACGTGATCGTGGTCGCGAGTGTTTCGTGTATCTACGGCCTCGGCGATCCGGATGCGTATTACGGCCTGCTCTTTTTTGTTGAGCCGGGCGGGCGAATGTCGCGCGATGTGTTGTTACAGCGTTTGGTTGAGTTGCAGTACGAACGTTCCGACATCAACTTTCAACGCGGCACTTTTCGCGTGCGCGGCGACGTCGTCGAGATTTATCCGAGTTACCAGGATCAGGCTTATCGCATCGAGCTGTGGGGCGACGAGATCGACTCAATCTCAACCATCGATCCGTTGTTGGGCGAAGTGATCGAGAAACACACCTCGCGTGTGCCGATTTATCCGAAGACGCACTACGTGATGTCGCGGCCCACGATCAAACGAGCCATCAAAACGATTAAGGAAGAGCTCGAGTGGTGGGAGCCGAAGTTAATCGCGGAAGGCAAGCTCGTTGAAGCGCAACGATTACACCAGCGCACCATGTTTGATCTCGAGATGATCAAGGAGATGGGGTTTTGTCGCGGCATCGAAAACTATTCGCGCCACCTGACCGGCAAGAAACCGGGTGAGCCGCCGCCGACGTTGATCGATTATCTCCCGCGTGACACGTTGATCGTCATCGACGAGTCGCACCAGTCGATACCGCAGGTGCGCGGCATGTTTGAAGGCGATCAATCGCGCAAACGGACGCTGG
>DASTVU010000010.1:0-5884 GCA_035758935.1 Pyrinomonadaceae bacterium
CCGGACGATCTACTCGAGCCGGGCCGCTTGCTGAGTATTCCGCCCGATCGTAGTTAGTGCCGTGCTGGTATGGCTGAGAAAGCTTATGAGATCGCTTTCAACGACGAAGCCGTAGATGAGGATTTCTACGGCGACGTGGAGTCTTTGACGGTTGAAGAGAATTCCACGATGGCCAGCACGATGCGTATGCGACTGGCCATCACGCTCGACGACAACGGTGTTTGGGACTATTTGGACGATTCCCGACTCGAAGTCTTTACGAAGGTTGCAGTGCGTGTCGGTTTCACCGGTGGAGCGGGTTTGGCAGGCGCTTTGAGCAGCGCACTCGGAGGTGGCGGAGACGACGGACTGGAACGAGTGTTTACCGGTTACATCACCGCGGTGAAGCCGACGTGGGGCAGTGAGCCAGGCAGCCCGCATCTCGAAATTGAAGCGATGGATACAAGCGTACTGATGAGTCTGGAAGAGAAGATCGCGACCTGGCCCAACCTGTCTGACAGCGACATCGTGCAGCAGATCGTGAGTGGCTACGGCGTGACGGCGAACATCGATCCGACGCCGACGGTTCATCAGGAGAACGACACGACGGTCGTTCAGCGCACTACCGACATTCAGTTCGTACGCGACCTGGCCCAGCGCAATGGCCTTGAGTTTTATTTCGAGACTGACAAGGACAGTGGTGAAGTGAACGCCTTCATGCGCGCACCACAACTTGAAGGCACGCCGCAGCCGGATCTCGCTATTCAGTTTGGCGAAGAGAGCAACTTGAAGAGGTTTGAGGCGCACGTGATCGGTCAACGCCCGTTGAATGTGAAGACGACACAGATTGATGTGAAGGCCAATAGTCCAAACTCAGCACAGGCCGGCGACACGCAGCTAACCAAACTGGGCGAGACGGATGCGAACACGCTGATCGGTGGGCCACTGGGTGCTCTCGTCACGCCGAAAGACACGCTTGCACAAATGCTTCTGCTCAGTACGCCGACGAGTGACGCGACCGAGCTGCAAACGATGGCGCAGGCTGTCCGCGACGAAGCAGCTTGGTTGATCACGGCGAATGGAGAAATAAACAGCGAGGCTTATCAAACTGTACTTCGTCCACACCGCATGGTGCTCGTGAAAGGCGCCGGCTCGCGCTACAGCGGTAAGTATTACGTCACACAAGTGACGCACGAGCTACAGGCAGACGGAAGTTACACGCAGAAGTTTGAAGCGCGTCGCAATGCGCGCGATCTCGATGGCAGCGAGCAATTCGGAGGGAGCAATCTCGGCTTACCGTTTTGATTTTGTGATTTTTGTGCCTTTTTGTGGCCAATAAGGACAACGATGCCTCAAACCGATTACGACATTCTGGCGCAACTGATCGAGCGAGTCGAAAGCAAGTACTACGGCAAGTACCGTGGTGTCGTCACCGATAACCAGGACCCGGACAACCTGGGCCGTATCAAGGCGAAGGTGCCACGCCTGCTCGCGGACGAAGAGACCGGATGGGCGCTGCCGGCCTTTATCTATGGCGGGAAAAGCGAACAGGGTTTGTACGCCGTGCCCGACGTCGATGCCGGAGTATGGATCGAGTTCGAAGGCGGCGATCTTAGTTATCCGATCTGGTCCGGCACCTGGTACACGAGCGGCGCTGTTCCCGAATCGGCGCAACCGGGTCAGAAAGTTCTCAAAACCAAAGCCGGTCACAAGATCATTCTCGACGACGATGCCGGAACAGTCGAAATAACCGACAGCAACGGCAACAGCATGAAGATGGATTCAAGCGTGATCAAGATCAGTGCCGGCAGCGCTACGAAGATCGTGATCGAGGCGCCGAACATTGAGTTAGTCGAGAACGCAACGCACCCGCTCGTCTTCGGAGACAACTTGCTGCAATACCTCAATCAGCTCGTGCAGATCTATCAGTCGCACGTGCATCCGGGTGAGCTGGCGCTGGGAGTTTTTCCGGTAACACCTGCGCCGCCAGTGCCGCCATTTCCACCCGCGACGCCCGCGTTGTTGTCCGTAAGGGTGAAGACCGGCTGAAAGAAGGAGAATCGATGGCTCTGATTGCAAGCGACTTAGCAGATGCGATGGTGGCCCAGCTCGATGAGGCCTGGCAGATCGTGAAAGGCGAAGAATTTCCCGGCGGCAGCAGAGACGATGCGAGAATCATGTTTCTCGCTGTTGCGCGTGGGTTGCTCATCTACATGGAGCAGCACCAGAACGACGCGGTTAGCACAATCGCGTTAGGTGGCGGCGGGGCGGTTAACGTGACCTCGCTTAACTTGAACATTCCTACTCCTCCGTCTCCGTGAGGTTTTCGAATGGCAGTAGAACAACTACAAAGCGATCTACGTGAACGACGGTATCTCGACTACCCGTACAGCGTCAGCGGCACCGGCGTACCGCAAACGACCAATGCCGACGATCACCTGCGCGATCTGATTTTGCAGGTGCTGTTTACGAATCCGGGTGAGCGCGTGAACTTACCGGAGTTTGGTGTCGGCCTGCCGCGACTGGTCTTTGCGCCGAACAGCGAGACGTTGCGATCGAGCGTGCAGTTTTTGATCTCGACGAATCTACAGCGCTGGCTTGGTGACTTGATCGACGTGGAACAGGTGAACGTTGAAAGCGAACCGGGATTTGAGTCGCAAGTGACAGTTGAAATTATTTACGTCGTTAAGGCGCAACAAGAACGTCAGCGTGTATCTGTGCAGGTGTGAGCCACAAAAAAGGCACAAAAGCATTTATAAATGAGTACTGATTTTCGTCCAACGATTGAGTGTCCAGATCCGGTGTTGCCGCTTGGCGCACAGGGACTGCTGCGGGTGGCGGTTGACGATGCCGCGTCGCAATTGGTCCTCACGTTTGCGGGTGTGATCACGTTGGCCCAGCAAGCTGACTTGCTAAATCCGCGCAGTTACAGTTTGAGCGGTGGTCAGCGACTGTTTCCACGCGTGCTTGAAGCGCACATGCACAATCCGCCGGGAACTCCGCCCGACCTACTCAATCGTCGCATCCTGTTGCAACTGAATCAGACCGGCGACTTTTCGATTTACACGTTGTTCGTCAGCGGAGCAGGCATCGATCCGTTCTTTGCCAGTCGTAAACTGCGTTTTCGTCTCGCCTGCGACGATGCCTTCGATTGTCGTCCGCCCCTCACACCGGTCGCGCCCGAACCGGATTTGCAGGTCGTAATCGACTACCTCGCGAAAGACTATTCGAGTTTTCGACAAGCACTGCTCGACTTCATTCCGACGCGTTTGCCGGATTGGACCGAGCGCAGCGAAGCCGACATCGGCATGATGTTGCTCGAATTGTTTGCGGCGACTGCCGACACGCTCAGCTACATGCAGGATCGCGTCGCCAACGAAGCGTTTCTTGCCAGCGCCACACAACGACGGTCAGTCGCCGGACATCTCGATCTGATCGGCTACGAGATGGACCAGGGCGCAGCGGCGCACACGTGGCTACAGTTTCGCGTCAACTCGACGCAAACCCTCGCGAGCCAGCCGGGACTGCGGGTGAGCAATCGTCCGTTACGCGACAACGAACCCGTCATTGTTTTTGAAACTCACGGCCGTTTGACAATGAGACCGGAACACAACGAGATGCCGGTCTTCAACTGGGGCAATCAAAAATGTTGCCTGCCGCGTACGGCTCTAAGCGCAACGCTCCAGGGAGAATTCAGTCGGCTTCAGACCGGTGATTACATTCTGCTTGACGATGGACAGGGACATCGCGACGTTGTTCGTCTCGTCGCCAAGCCAGAAATCGTAGAGATAGGGGTAAGTCCGCCGAGTAGACTCACCACAATTCGCTGGTCCATCGCCACGCCGCTTCATCACGAATTCTGTGCCGACAAGATCGTTGCGTCGGGCAATCTGATGCTCGCGACGCACGGCGAGACGGTCGACGAAACCCTGCGCGATCTGTCGCCCGAGGAGCAAGCCGAGCTCAGCAGCGAGCTCGTTGAACGCCGGCCCGATCAAGTTCCCCGCGAACGATTGAGATTAAGCAGCGCTCCGCTTGCATTTCTCGACGCTGAAACTACCGCGTTGTTTGAACCACTGAAAACGCCGCAGAAGAAGACCAGACCCGCAGGCAGTAAGCTGGTTTCAGACTTTCTCGCGCGCGAAGCGGGCGGCAAGAGCACCCTCGAACTTCGCGTCGAAGGTTTTCCGAATCCCTGGAGCGAACAACGCAGTCTGCTCGACAGCCGTTCGGACGAGCAAGTCTATCGTCTCGAAGTCGACGATCAGGGAGAAGCCACTGTTGTCTTCGGCGACGGCGTATTTGGCCTGCGTCCGGAAGAGACGACCTCGGTTGAAGCGCGGTATCGAGTTGGCGGCGGAACGATCGGAAACGTGGCGCCGGAGTCGTTAATTGAACCACGACCACGCACATCGGAAAACATCAGTTGGCTTGTCACAGTCACTAATCCGTTACCCGCGATCGGTGGTCGCGATCTCGAATCGCGCGATCACGCGCGTCGCATCGCGCCGGCAACGTTCCAGAAACCATTAGTCGCAGTTACTGAAGCAGACTATCGCGACGCGGCACTGGAGTTTGAGCTCGACGGCAAGAAACCAATCCAAAATGCGAAAGCGAACTTCCGCTGGACGGGCAGTTGGCTGACGCTGACGTTGGCCGTCGATCCGCGTGGAACAGACGACTCCATCGAACAGTTGCGGCAACCGCTGCTGGACTATCTCGACACGCGACGTCTCGCAGGTTACGACCTCGAAGTAATCGGCGCGATCTACATTCCGGTCGAGCTTGCGATCGAGTTCTGCGTCAAACCGGGCTTTATTCCTGCTGACGTTCAGGAAGCGATCGAGCTCGCGTTGAGCGATTCACTACAACCCGATGGAAGCAAGGGCCTGTTCCATCCGGACAATTTCAGTTTTGGTGATTACCTCTACGTCAGCCGGATCTTTGCGGCCGTGATGGCTGTCGCCGGTGTGGAGTCGGCCACGATCACGCGTTTCGCGCGACTGCATGCTGCGCGCCCCGATCGAGATACGAAGCGCAATCTACAGCAGGGATTCCTCGTGGTCGGCGGCGATCAAATCATTCGTCTCGACAACGATCGAAACTTCCCTGAAAACGGCACGCTCTTCGTGCGCGCGAAAGGAGTCGGCGAGTAATGGCCTCAGAACCGCTTTGCAAACTGCCTCCTCCGCCGGCGCCCGGATGCTGCGATGCACCGCCACGTCCGCCTGCGGCGCCGATCAGGCCGTTCAACTCGCCGGGTCTTACTTCGATTCAATATCGCATCGGCACGTTCAGCAGTTTCCGTCGCGCGATGCTCGATGCGGTGACGCTCGTCAAGGTGCCCAGGGACACGCGAGTAACGCCACCGTTCGAAAGACCCAATCCGTTCGCGCGCTGGCACGAAGGCATGGGCGGCGACTACCACACGATGCTGATCGAGTTGTGGGCTTATCTCGCCGACATTCTTACGTTCTACCAGGAACGAATTGCCAATGAGGCATATCTATCGACTGCAACGCAACGTGATTCTCTGCGACGACTGGCAGAGCTGGTTGGATATCGACCTCAACCCGGTTCCGCAGCCACCGCGTTGCTGGCCTTCACGATCGAGAAGCAGAAGAAAATAACGATTCCGGCCGGCTTCCGCGCAGGCAGCAAAGCAAAGCCCGGCAAACAGGCGGCCGTGTTCGAGACTGAAGACGCAATCGTGGCGCTTGGATCGCACAGCGCGATTCCGCTTTCGATGGTGGCGCCGACGAATCAATTCGCAAAGTTGAGCGATTACGGTCTGGTGCTTGCCGCTGGTCCATCGCTGACTACTGCGGTTGCGGCGTCAAATATTTATGGTGGCGCCGGGGCTACTTACCTGGAGACGTTTCTTTTTGATTCGGCTGTTAACGAC
>DASTVU010000011.1:0-9037 GCA_035758935.1 Pyrinomonadaceae bacterium
CAGAGAGCCGGATTATTTTGTTCGGAGACGGAGCCAACATTTCCAACAAGCGTACGAGACAGGTAAAGAGCTGAAACGACAATGAGGAAAGCGTGTAGAACTGCATGCTTGCGTGGTCCTAGCCAATTGGTTGTAAACAGAACGTAGGAATAGCCGGCGAGGAGAAGCACCTGAAAAAAGAGCATGCAGGTGGTCCATACTGCCGGAGTTCCCCCGAGTCGGGGCAGAAGCATCTTCGCGATGAACAGTTGAACCCAGAACAGCAAGAGAGCGCTGAGGAAAATCGTCGTGGCAAACAAGAAGAACGTCGCCCGCGAGCCCAGCAAGTTGTTTTCTGAAGGCGCAGGCTGAGTAGGGGGCGACGGTCTCATGTTTGGAGGATATTAATCTTGAACGCCAAGGATTCCTAGAGATTGAAATCCCGTCCACGGCAGTGGGCGGATACCTCAGGTCCACACTATTTATTCTAAATCTCGCTCACCCGTAGTATAAGTCTTACGTTTTCTAGTTCTCTAAACCTCTAAAAGGAACTCACCAATGCAACTTCGACGCAAAATCAGCTGGACTCTAGTAGTTCTCCTCTCGTGCGTGTTGACGTTGTCGGCACAACCCGTTCAACGAGGAACTGCGGAACAGAAAACAGCCAGCTACTTTGAATCGATCCGGAAATCGCCGCCGAAGCAAATGGCCTTTCTACTGAAGATGCCCAAAGGTGGAGATCTACACAATCATCTTTCCGGCTCGATTTACGCCGAGAGTTACATCCAGTGGGCGGCAGAAAACGGTTTATGCGTCAACAACAGCACTATGGCGCTAGCCGTTCCGGCATCGCCATCGAAGTGCGCCGCCGAACAAACGCCGGCGAATACAGCACTCACAAATTCAGTGCTGTACCGCCAGATGGTCGATGCATGGTCCATGCGCAATTGGCAGCTCTCCGGACAAAGCGGACACGATCATTTCTTCGATGCGTTCGGCAAGTTTGGACCAGCCACATATAACAGCAGCGGCCGAATGCTCGCCGAGGCCGTGAAGAGCGCTGCGCGCGGTAAGGCTCTTTATGTCGAGTTGATGTTGACTCCTGACGGCACTCCGACCGGCGTCCTTTCCAGTCAAATCGGAGAAAAGGTCGGATGGGATGGAGACTTCGAATCGACGCTGAACAAGCTGAAAGCCAATGGAATCGAGAATGCCGCCACCGTAGGAATCAAAAACATCCAGGACATGGAGGCTCAAAAGAATCAGTTGTTAAAGTGTGGCACGCAGCAAGCGGATGCAGGCTGTTCAGTTACGATTCGCTACGTCGCTCAGGTATCGCGAAACAGCTCGCTGGGCCAGGTCTATGCGCAGATGGTGACCGGTCTTGCACTCGCGAACAATCCACAGTCAAAAGTCGTGGCGACGAATCTGGTCCAGGGTGAGGACGGTCTGAACTCGATGCAGAATTTCTCGCTTCACATGCAGATGTTGAGATTTCTGCGACCACTTTATCCGCTAGCGAAAGTCACGTTGCATGCGGGCGAACTTGCTCCGGGACTTGTACCGCCCGACGGTTTGCTGTTTCACATTCGCGAGTCAGTCATGGTTGCTCGTGCGGAACGTATCGGACACGGCGTGGACATCATGCATGAGACCGAGCCCTACGAACTCCTGAAAGAAATGGCTCGACGCAACGTGATGGTGGAGATCTGTCTGTCGAGCAATGATCTGATTCTCGGGATATCGGGTTCTCGCCATCCGCTGGCCACTTATATTGAATATGGCGTGCCGGTTGCGCTGGCTACGGATGATGAAGGTGTTGCACGTTCGGAGATCTCGATGGAGTACCTGAAGGCCGCTGAGGATCAGGGCCTCGGATATATTCAACTCAAAACCATGGCGCGCAACAGTCTTCAGTATTCCTTCGTCGTTGGCGATAGCCTGTGGAGCGACAGTCGAAAATTCGTTTCTGTCGCCCAGTGCACGCGTGACGTTGCCGAAATGAAACTCACCTCAAGCAGTTGCCGGCAGTTCATAGCCGGCAACGAGAAGGCGAGGCTTCAGTGGCAACTCGAGCAGGACTTCATTGCGTTCGAGCGAGAGTGGTGATGGCCACTTCAGCTTGACTCCGCGCCCTTATTAACCGGCGGCAGCCTTATTTTGTCGCTTTGCTTGTTCAACTTTTTCGCCAAGCGATTCGATCTGTTCTTTGCTTAAAGCCTTTCGTGCCTTCGGGAACATCTCATCTTCTTCCTCTTCGACGTGATGCTCAACGTTCTCCTTCAACACCGTAAATTTTGCGGTCCACTCTTCGGTGTCGTTGGGTTCGCTCTCCAGCTCGGTAAGCAATTGTTTGACAAGCCGATGTTCTTCATAAGCTTCAAGCGTTATATCGCGTGTCTCATCAGCCTCCTCCAGAACCGGGTAAAAGACCTTTTCTTCTATCATTGCGTGAAGATCCAGTTCCGTTTTGAGTTTGGTGAAGGTTTCGGTTCTCGCCTTGACCGCTCGTTCGGTAGTATCTTCAATCTTCTCCATCATCTCCGCCACTTTTTCGTGGTCGGCCTTAAGTAATGCAAAAACATCCATTGTTCGTTCCTCCTGCTCGTTACGCACAGATATATTCGGGGGAGTCGCCAGTTACAACAGCAACTTGCGAACCATCGACTCCATTCGCACTGGTTGCAGTAGGAGGTTCCGATCGGCGTGCTCGGTCGCCTCTAAAGCAGCCGAAATCCATACACGTTTTTTTTACAACGTGCTTCGCATCGCTACATATTCTTAGCTACGCAGTTTCGATAGTGGGTAAACAATAAGCAGGAGGGATGGCGACAACTCGCTTCACGGCGCGGATAGGCTTTGCACAAAAGTCACAATAGCACCTTTCTCTGTGCAACCTCTGTGACCTCTGTGTCTCTGTGGTTGATGAATTCCGAGTAAAAACACACCACAGAGACACAGAGGTCACAGAGGTTACACAGAGAAACCTCAGCACAACGACTTTTTGTGCAGAGCCGCGCGGATATCATAGTCATTTCTGGTGGCTCATTATTTCGTTTGTTAGTATGCCGCGGCTGTTTGCCTTATCTCAAACCTGAAAGGATGCCTATGCGAGTTCTATTAGCTGCGGTTTTCATTACCTTTGCCGCTCCCGTTTTGACTTCCGCACAGGCGCTCAATCCCGAACTCATATTCGGTCGCGACTACACATTGGAGCGGATGGAGGCGAAGCGAAAGGTGCATGATGCCGACGACCATGGCACCATTCGACTAGTGACCTACGTCTACCGGCCCACCAAAAACGATCGTAAAGAAGTAGTGCTCTTCAGTCATGGCTCGACGGGAGGCTTGATTCGATCCCCAAAAGAGATGGATGGGCCGCCGCGCTCAGTGATCGCGTTTTTTGTCTCGCGCGGCTTTACCTTCGTTGCGCCAATGCGGCGAGGTCGCGGGGAGTCGAGCGGTACTTACGTCGAAGAATGTTCCTTCTACCTCGGTGAGTGCACCCTGGCCCAACAAGTGGAACTCACAGAGCGCTCGCTTCGAGAAGCACTGCGAGACACGAACGCGATTATCGATCAAATCATTCTCGGCAGGCTCGTCCCGCGCAACTCCAAATTCCTCGCGGCTGGAATCTCCCGGGGCGGTTTTCTCTCGCTCATGCTGGCTGGTGAAAGACCGCAAGCGGTGAAAGCAATAATCAACTTCGCTGGTGGCTGGCATTCCGTCACTGCAAAATATCCACCGGCCGACAGTAAGTTGCGATTGGAAGCGCAGACCATGCGCCTCGCCCAGGCAGGTAAACTTACGACCGCGCCAGCTATCTTCGTCTACGCCGCGCGTGATCCTTTCTACGATCCGAACATTCCGCGCGAATTTTTCCGTTTCTGGCAGGAAGCCGGTGGTAAGGGCGAGTATGTCTACATCACCGAACACTCGCTCGCTAGTGGTCACTTCGTCGCGAGCGATTCGGGACTCTGGCAGCGTCAAGTAGACGAATTTCTGAAAACGCTTGGGCCGTGAGGTTCTCAGAAACCAACGCCTTCAAATTAGTCTTCGGCTCCCTTCATAAGGTTCTCTGCCAATCGCGAGAGTGTCGGAAAGTCCGCGGGGAAAAAGTCACCGGGAAAGCGGACTCGCATGTTTGGATTGCGAAAAGCCTCGCCACCCAAGGCAATCTTTGACTCGAGTCTATTTGCGACCCGGCGCAACTGAGCAAACTCCGCGGCGGCTCGATCGAGATCCGCGATCGCACGAGCTGATATACAAACGAGTTGTGGCCGCTGCCTGCTCACCATCTCCTGCAGCGAGAACAATGGTGTATTCGCGCCCAGGTTGATCACATTCCAACCCTTGCTTTCGAGAATGAGTTCGACGAGATGCACCGCCAGCTCGTGCAGGTCGCCTTCGGTGCCGCAACAGATCGCGGTTAAACCGTTCGGTTCGTGCGGCACCATGACTCCGCGAAGCTTTTGAATTGCAGTGAGCACGACCCGGGTTGCCATGTGCTCGTCAGCAACCGTGACGGAACCTTTTTGCCAGAGATCGCCAACCTGGTGCATCGCCTGCGTCACAGTGTTTTCAAGGATCGACTCAAGCGTGTGGTGGGCCAGATATGCATCAACCAGCGCGGCGCCGGTTTCCAATTCATCACCAGCAAGTATTAGTCGTAGAAAATCATCGGGCGAAGGCAATGGCTTTGCCCTCTTTTGGACAGCCTTAGCAACGTGGGCTGTCCCGCCCTGCAGATTTCTGTCGCGGCGGAGGTGCGCGATCGACTCGATGTCGAAACGACGATGCCCGCCAACTGTTTTTTCTGAGGTCAGCACACCATCGTCCGCCCAGCGCTTTACAGTTGCTTCGCTGACGCTCAGCAAGCGGGCTACATGCTTAGTCGTTAACTTGGCGGTGCGCATAGTTCCTCTTAATCCGGCAGCTGGCAATTTACCATTTTTCGCCCAAATCGAACAATATGTAAGCCAAAATAGCTTCTTTCAGCCATAACTTGACGGATTCGAAATTAGCAATTATAGTGAAACCGCTCGAATCGCTCATTTTTTTGGCAGCTTATTCTAATGAAGGAACTGCTTGACATCGTTGAAACGGCATTAGCGGCGCGGAAGTTTTCGACTCTGGCCGCGTCACTCAACGCGGCGGATCTGATCACGACGCTAAAAGGCGCTGGGCCATTTACTGTTTTCGCTCCCACTGATGAAGCGTTTGCGAAGCTGCCGCCACACACGGTGAGCGAGTTACTTCAGCCTGAGAATAAAGAGAGACTCAAGGCAATCTTGGCCTACCACGTTGTGGCGCGAAGAGTCACGACCAATCAGGTCAAGGGGCTTAAGTCGGTGCGGACGGTTCAGGGCCAGGCATTGAGGGTCGACGCCGAGAAAGGTGTGAGGATCAACGATGCGAACGTGATCAAGGCCGACGTCGAAGCAGCCAACGGGATAATTCATGTCATTGATTCGGTGCTGTTGCCGTCGGCAACAGCGATAGCCTGAGAGTTTCGAGCAAGGGGGGGCGGATGGGCCGCACCTGCAAGCTGGGTGCGGTCCTTCCTTTAATTACTGTGGAGCAGAGGGATTTAGGATGAGCTCTAGTTTCTGTTTACTACTCGCTGCGGTTGCGATCTTCGCTACAATTGGCACTGGAAAGCAAAATGACCTTGAAGTAGTTCCGCACGTGGATCTGAATCGTTATGTTGGTCGTTGGTACGAGATCGCAAGACTGCCGAATCGATTCGAAAAAAAGTGTGCGGGCTCAGTGACCGCGACTTACAGCTTACGAGCTGACGGCACTGTTGAGGTTGTGAACCGTTGTCGCAAATCGTCCGGCGATTACACCACGGCGACGGGTAAAGCGAAGATTGTTGATAAAACGACGAATGCGAAATTGAAGGTAACGTTCTTCTGGCCTTTTTACGGCGATTACTGGATTCTCGAGCTGGGCGACAATTACGAATATGCCGTGGTAGGCGCTCCAAACCGAAAGTATCTCTGGATTCTGAGCCGCAATCGGGAAATGGATGAGAGTCTCTATCGTACCCTGCTTGATAAGATGGCGGCGCGGGGGTTTAAAACTGAACAGATGATTAAAACGTCGCAGCCCGAGGAGTAATGAAATTAATGGCTGGCCTTGAAAGTTTTCGCGTTTGTTCTACTGGATCAAATTCCCTTTTGCATCGACCAAATGATACTGGTAGGTCCGCTGGGCTTCCCCGTTCCTCCAGAAACTGAAGGTACCGTCCCGTTTTGTTTCGTTACCGTCCGCAGGTGAAAGCAACAATCTCCAGTTGTCGTCATACTTCCAGAACTCAAAACGATACTGCACCGTTGATAAAGGGAGACTTCCCGATTTTAGGGGAGGATCTTCTCTATTGATCCTATGTTGGCTGAAAACCGCCTTCTTAGACGTGATCGTGATCGTGTTACCGGTGACCGTATAAGTTCCTTCCTCATTCTCCAGATACCATTTGGGGGCAGCGTACTGGGAATATGCTCTCGTAAATTTATATGTACCGTTGCTGAAGAATTGATAGGTATCTGAAAACGTCCCGGGAGATAGATCTGCATGGCCCAGGAGACCTTTGCTGATTCCACCCTTCTTCCAAAAGTTTCCGGCAAGTGAAGGTTGAGAACCGTTCTGATCAGTCCGTGTTTGCGGTTGTGTTTCGACGTCAGGCTTTTTGAAACTGATTGAATTCAGGAACGCGGTAAGGGGCGCTTCGTATGCCTGGGTGTTTGTGAGGACGAGCGCGTTCACCATTTTGCCGTAGCCGCTCGCAGTGTAGAGCACCGCGACGCCTTTAGCGCCGTCCTTTTCGAACGGCGCGAACCCGCCGGCAACCAGCCATTCGCCTTTAGGGTCTGAAGGAAACATCTGAGGGGCGGCAGAAACGGTAACGGCCTCCTTCACGATCGTATTCCATGCGGCCTCGAAATTTTCCTTCGGGCTCCCAAGACTCGGAACGGATCTAAACAGAGTCACGAGGCAATACGCGTCTTTGTCCGTAGTTGAAAACTGGATCGCATCCTGTCCCACTTGTTTGTTCCAGCCCTGGGGAGGCTGAAACGACGAGATGTCGAAGGTCTCCGGCGCTTGCGCAAAGAGATTTGCGGGAAAAACGAGAATTCCCAGAATTAGCGTCAATGAGAACTTCGTACGAATTAGTCTAGTCATATTCATTTGTCAGAATTTGCATCTCGCAAGCTTCCAGGTCCATGTCACCTTAGCGGTGTCCGGAAGGGTTATTGTCTTGCTGCCTGATAGAATGTCTCCTTCCGGATTAACATATCTGTCTGCCCAACGGCCTTCCGGCAGCGTCACAGCATAGCCCCAATACGAGGGCTCCATCTTGGACCAGCCGCCCTCAAGAGGGCAGTTCGATTCAATCACCTCGCCGAATTTGCGCACATTCACAGGGATCATGTCGAGTTGAAAAAGAAGCATCAGCGTGTAGTCGCGTTGACTTCCGCGGAACGTGATGGGGGACATCATAGTGAGGTTGTTTTTCTCGTATTTGAATTCTTCGCCTCGCCGAAGCTTTGTGTGGAAAATGCCTTCTTCCTTTCCGCAGCATGGATCGCCGGCGCGGATGAATTCGCCAATGCTCGAGTGCACGCCGCGAACCGCGACCGACGCGGGTTTCTCAGCAGCATTGCTTTCGATCTCCGCGGGCGTTCGCGGATTCAGCACGATTTCCGCGTCATCTATTTCTGAAACTCGGAGCAAGCCGGTGCCCGACGTGTTGCCGTTCAACTCGATCTTTCGTAGTTCCGAGACTGTCTTGTGAAGCTCGCGGTGGACCGTGATAATGCCTCCCCAATCATCGGAGCACGGCTGCCAATCGCGGACGGGAACGCTGACGCGAAACGATCTGAGCGCCATCTTGCCTAAAATCTCCGGTGCGATCTCAACGATGGCGGCAGGGCCGAATTTTCCGCCGAGGCCAAATGAAAAGATCTTGGGTAGGTCCTTGCCCGCGTCCATCTTTTCCGTCGCGACGCTGACGCGAAGATCCGCCTTCGTTGCAAGCGGCACGACCGGCTCCTGTTCAAGGTTCCTCGCCTGCGGCTTCCCGGTGAGTTTGATCTTGTTCTCACCTAGTTCATTCGTTCTCTGACGGCTTGTATCGCCACGAGTCTTATCGACTGCGTCAACAATGACTGGATATCCCGCGTGGCGCGAATACCGCTCGCCCTCGACAAGCATTTCCCAGATCACCGGAACGTCCTTCAGCGGGCCGTCCTCGGGTACCTCGACCTCAAGGCCGGTCATCAACTTTGCCGCTTTGGCCGTGCAATTGATCTCCTCGGAACCCGTAAATTCGATACTGAATTTTGCGGTCACGACACGTTCCTGGCCCACGTTGCGGTTGTGCTTTGTGCGGATGAGCGGCATCGGGTCTTCGACCTGGAGATCGGCCTTGATGTTCATATTCGCGGCGACGAGCTTTACGTAAGACATCACGATGTTAAGTTTTTCGAAGCCGTCCGCGACCTTCTTGAACCTCTCCTCAAACATCTTTTTGAACTGGTTCGATTCGGGTATCTTTTTGAGGATGCCGCCCGGAACGTCGTCCGTATATTCGCCGGTGGCAAGCGTATTCATCACGCGATCGAACGCCTTTATAACTTTTCTACCTTTGCTCTCATATCCCTGGATCTTGTCGATCGCTTCTATGGCTTTGCACGGATCCTGAACCGGCCGCAACCAGGAAGCATTCACGAAACCGATACCGTTACGACTATCGAATATCGGCCTTTGCGGGAGGATGAAGAAGGCTTGGCGCGATTGAAACTCGGAATAGGTCGCGGCAAGATCGCCGAGGAAACGCCGTTCGATGATCGATGCCTGGATCAAATTTATCTTTGAATCTGTCGTTGTTAATCCGCCGGCTTGAGTTCCGAGTTCCAGGACAAGGGCCGCAAGGAAGGCCTTTTGCTGTGTGGACGACATCTCATCTCTCGGCACCTTTTCGATACGCTCGCGCGTCAATGTGCTTGCGGCCCGCAGGTCGGACAAGAAAAGCGACGCGAGCCGCAGACTCTTG
>DASTVU010000012.1:0-4301 GCA_035758935.1 Pyrinomonadaceae bacterium
GGTTATCGCATTGTCGGGTTTGTCGGCAATGACGCTGAGTTACTTGGCAAGAGTCTTATCAATCCACGCGTGATCGGAATGACTGAGGAGCTCGACGAGATCGTTAAGCGAGAGCACATCGATCGTATCGTGGTGGCAATGGGAGAACGTCGCGGACAACTGCCGACAAACAAGTTACTGCAACTGAGTTTGGCGGGTCAGGTAAATATCGAAGAGGGCGCGTCGTTTTATGAACGGATCACCGGTCGCGTTTCTTTGAACATGCTTCGTCCTTCCTGGCTGATCTTCACCGGGCGTGGACGCCAGGCGAAGATTGCGGAACTCTCGCGCAACGTGGTCCATTGGCTGGTGGCATTGGTTGGCGCAATTCTTTCTTTGCCAATCGTTCTGGTCACGGCTGTGCTGATCAAGCTCGAGTCAAAAGGTCCGATTTTTTACAAACAGGAAAGAGTCGGCAAGAACGGCCGCACATTTGTATTGATGAAGTTTCGCTCGATGCGAGTTGATGCCGAACAGGCAGGTCCGGTGTGGGCCAGTAAGAAAGATACTCGCACGACACGTGTGGGTCGCATCATTCGTAAAATCCGAGTCGATGAGATCCCGCAGTTTTGGAACATCTTGAAGGGTGAGATGAGCTTCGTTGGCCCAAGGCCGGAGCGCCCGCATTTTGTGGCCCAACTGGCTGAAGAGATCCCGTTTTACGAGCAACGGCATCTGATTGCGCCAGGCCTGACGGGTTGGGCGCAGATTAAGTATCCGTACGGCGCTTCAATCGAAGATGCGCGACAGAAGCTTCAATACGATCTCTTCTACATTAAGAACCATGGATTGTTTCTTGATGCCATCATCATGTTTGAGACTATCAAGATAATTCTGTTTGGGCGCGGTGCCCAATGACAGTTGGTTGGAGGTTGAGATGATTAATACGAGACGAATAACACTGGCAACGCTCGTGGCTGTGATATTGGCTATCGGAGTCGCCGCCCAGCCGCAGGGTGATCCGCAAAAAGCCAGACCGCGAACCACTACTCCTATAACCGAGGAGCAGGCCAAGAAGGTTCAGACGCCGCTGACCAGCAGCGACGGGGTTTCGGCTCAGGCAAGCAGCCAGGACGATGGGTCGGAAGAAGCTAACGTTGTCACTCCCTTTTACAAAAACTTCTTCAATAACTACAGGCTGGGACCAGAAGATATCATTTCGGTCGAAGTGTTCAACCAGCCTCGTTATTCCCGCGCCAATATCATCATTCCACCAAGTGGCCGCGTTTCACTGTCGCTGATAAAGGGCGGAGTTCTCGTCAACGGCAAGACCGTCGATGAAGTGGCAGAGATCATCAAGAAGAGTTACAACGAATACATCATCGATCCGCAGGTGACCGTCTCCCTCGACAAGGCGATGTCGTATCGTTACAGCGTGATCGGCGACGTGGGCCAACCCGGTATTCGTCTCATGAGTAAACGCATTACGGTCTCAGAGGCGATCGCCGAAGCAGGTGGTGTGCTGAATACGGGCAAAAAGAGCGGCATCCGCGTGTTACGACGGAACGAGTCGACCGGCAAGCTCGACCAGATTGCGGTCAACTTATCTGAGATCTACAAAGGCAAAGCGCCCGACAACGTCTATCTCGAGCCGGGCGATCAGATCGTCGTCCCTGGCAACACGCTCAAGAAGATCCAAACCATCATGAGTCTTACACCGATAGCGAGTTTCGCTCGCATCTTCGGCGCGCCAGTACCGTAAGCACCCAACAGCAATGCACATAGCGCCCGCATCATTCCTGGTTCTCTTACTCGCTGGCGCGACCACGTTTGCCCAGACCGGCACGTGGGCGCGCCAGAATAGCGGATCGATGGCATGGCTACACGCGGTCTTTTTCCTTGATCAAAACCGGGGCTGGATCGTCGGCAGCAAAGGTTCTGTGCTTCAGACGAGTGACGGCGGCAACACCTGGACCGCTCGCGCCGCCTCTACCGACGACGTCGTGCGCGACATCTTCTTTATCGATGACAAAAACGGCTGGCTGGTGTGCGAAGTCAATGCCTACCAGCTCAAGACCCTGGAAGAGCCGCGCGCTTACCTCATGAAAACCACCGACGGTGGCGAGCACTGGAAGCGGGTAGAGATAAAAGGATTAGATGTTGACTCGGTTCTCGTGCGCGCGGTGTTTAGTCGAAACGGCCGTGGTTGGACCTTCGGTGAGGCCGGCTTGATCTTCACCACGCAGGACGACGGTATGACGTGGACACAGTTGCGTTCGCCGACAAGACATCTGCTACTGGGTGGAATCTTTGTCGACAACGATCGTGGTTGGCTTGTAGGAGCGGGCGCGACAATCATTCAAACCTCAGACGGCGGAGAAACGTGGTACAAATCAACGTTTCCGCAAGTTGAAAAAACAACTCGCTTCACGGCGACTTCATTTATCGACAATCGAACCGGATGGGCTGTGGGTAGCGGCGGCAGCGTCTTTCGGACAACGAACGGTGGTCGCACCTGGCAACGACAGGAGTCGAAAGTCGACGTCGATCTGTTTGACGTGAAGTTTGTTGACGCACTTGAAGGCTGGGCCGTCGGTGCTGAAGGAACAATTATTCACACCACTGACGGCGGACAGCATTGGACCACTGAACGCAGCGGCACCCCACATCCACTCGAACGTGTGTTCTTCAGCGACCGCAATCACGGTTGGGCCGTCGGCTTTGGCGGCACCGTCGTGTCGTACCTGCGCGGCGGCACCTCAGCATTTGACACGCCTCGACCGCGGTAGTAAAAGTACCGCGCGTTAATCAAGCTCTAACACCCCCAATAGCCCAGGAGTTGGACCATGAAAGTTCGACTAATCCTCGCGATCGTTTTGACCTTCGTATTCGCATCCATTGCTCGTTCGCAGGAACCGGCAGCGTCTCCGTCGCCGGCGCCGAAGCCCGCGATGAGCCGGGCGCAAAGTCAGCGAATCATCATCGCCACCGAGAAGAAACTCTGGGAGGCGTGGAAGAATAAGAACATCAAACTGTTCAAATCTACTCTTTCCGCCGACAGCGTCATGATCGGTGATACAGGCGTGGCCAACAAAACGGAGGCACTCAAAGCCCTCGAGGCGCCATGCGAAGTGAAATCGTTTGAGCTTAGCGATCTCAAAGTGACATTCCTGAACAGCAGTGCCGCGCTTCTGACTTACAAGGCTATATCGGACGCGACCTGCGCCGGTCAGCCTGTGCCGCCCACGGTGTGGGCCAGCAGCGCCTACGTGATGCGCGGCGGAAAGTGGCTCGCAGCCTCACACCAGGAGACGCCCGCGAAATAAGCCACGAAGAGTATTAGCCACAAAAAGGCACAAAAAGCACATAAGGGTGAGTTCTAAGGCTCCAAAAGATCTTCGGCGCCCTCGAACTAATCATTATGTACTTTTTGTGCCTTTTTGTGGCTAACCTTCTTTGGGGCGCAGGTGCGGGAAGAGGATCACGTCGCGGATAGAGGGTTTGTTGGTTAGAAGCATGACGAGGCGATCGATGCCGATGCCGATACCGGCGGCTGGTGGCATGCCGTATGACAGGGCGCGAATGTAGTCTTCGTCCATCAACATCGCCTCTTCGTCACCTCGCTCACGCTGCCTGACCTGGTCGCGAAAGCGATCGTATTGTTCGACCGGATCGTTTAGCTCAGAGAACCCGTTCGCGATCTCCATACCCGCGATGTAGAGTTCGAAACGTTCCGCCACGTGCGGATTTGCAGGCGACGCTTTCGAGAGCGGCGAGATCGGTTTTGGGAAGTCAGTGATGAAAGTCGGTTGCACGAGTCCGTGTTCGACGTGTGTCTCAAAGAGCTCCAGTACGCGCTCGTTTGTGATCTGATCCGGTTCGACCAGGCCTGATAAACTGGCCCCCATGCCAACACGTCGAAACATCCCACCGAAATCGAGCTCGTGATCGCCGAACTTCGCGTGCGTGTGGCCTAATACTGTAAAGACAACCGTACGCAGCATGTTCTCACAGAAATCCATCATCTCGTTCACGTCCGCATACGCCCAGTAAAACTCGAGCATCGTGAACTCAGGATTATGTCGCGTTGAGACTCCCTCGTTGCGAAAGTTGCGATTCAGCTCAAAAACTTTTTCGAAGCCGCCCACCAGAAGCCGTTTCAAATACAACTCGGGCGCGATACGCGCGTAGAGATCGATATCGAGCGTATTGTGATGAGTCTTGAATGGACGCGCCGCTGCACCGGTAGCGAGTGGCGTCAACATCGGAGTCTCGACTTCAACGTAACCGTTGTCTTCGAGAATACGACGCAGCTCGCGCAC
>DASTVU010000013.1:0-12561 GCA_035758935.1 Pyrinomonadaceae bacterium
TTTGCGTTTGCACGACTGACGTGCGGGAAATTTCTGTCTGGTTGCGAAATACCGCGCAACCTCAGCCTCAACATTCCAAAAAACTTACTAAAAACAGCTGGTACAGGTTGTGCAATCAACGGGCGAGGGCGAGAAATGTGATGGCGAAGGTGATCCTCGGTGGTGGATTTGGAGGCGTTGTTGCGCCGAACGCCCCGCCGAACGACTCAGCAATGAGCATCTGATTACGTTCGTATCTCGCAGCCGTCAGTTTGTCCTTTATCCAGCACTCGTCGATTCAAGGAGGTAACCGTCATGACAGAGGAACGCACTATTCAATTGGCGGAAATCCCGATTGGAGGTATGGGCGTCGCCATTTGGAATCGACTGCACGGAGAACGCGAAGATATCTGCGAGGCTCTACTCAAACCGTGCGAGCCTGCGTCGAAAGAGTTGCTCCAGGCGCGGCTCCGAACGATCGACGATGCGCTCGATCGCTTGATGTCGGGTAAGAATCTCAATGGCATTCCAGCAAGGAACTAATGAAATGAAAGCAAATGTTTTCCGAAGTAAAAACAAGATAGGAATCGAGAACGTAGACAAACCCAGCGCGGGTGCAGGCGAAGCCGTCATTCGCGTGACGCTGACCACCATTTGCGGAACAGACCTGCATATCGTCAGGGGTGAATATCCGGTAGCGCCGGGTTTGATTATTGGTCATGAACCGGTTGGCGTCATCGAAGAGCTCGGCGAAGGCGTTTCGGGATACAACATCGGCGATCGTGTTCTGGTCGGCGCAATCACACCTTGTGGTCAGTGCCGCGGATGTCTTTCCGGTCACTCAGCACAATGCGGTCACGGTGAAGGATACGAGGCGCTCGGCGGGTGGCGATTCGGAAACACGATCAATGGCGCTCAAGCCGAATATCTCCGCGTGCCATATGCACAGGCGAATCTCGCGAAAATTCCCGATGAACTTACAGATGAACAGGTGGTGCTACTGGCGGACATAGCTTCGACCGGTTTCAGCGGTGCTGAATCCGCCGGCATAAAGATTGGCGACACGGTGGTCGTGTTTGCGCAGGGACCAATCGGTTTATGTGCGACCGCAGGGGCAAAACTGATGGGCGCGTCGCTCATCATCGGCATCGACGGCGATGAGCATCGACTGGCGATGTCGAAACGCCTGGGTGCGGATGTAACGCTCGACTATCGGGACGTTGATGTTGTGGCAGAAGTTAAACGTCTGACTGGTGGCGGCGCCGATGTTGCCATCGAAGCACTTGGCACTCAACAAACATTTGAAAGCGCATTGCGGAGTCTGCGGCCGGCAGGGACTCTGTCGAGTCTCGGTGTTTACTCCGGCAAGCTGCAAATTCCTTATGAAGCATTTGCGGCGGGCATCGGAGATCACCGAATCGTGACGACGCTTTGTCCCGGTGGTAAAGAGCGCATGCGCAGATTGATGGAGATGGTGCGTCACGGTCGTGTCGATCTCACGCCGTTGCTAACGCACAGCTTTTCTTTGGACAACATAGAAGCAGCTTACGACCTCTTTGGCGAGCGGCTCGACGGTGTGATGAAGGTGGCAATCAGACCATGATCAATATCAATCGCATTCTCTGTCCGATCGACATGTCGCCTCAATCAGCGGGTGCGGTGCGTTACGCTGTAGCCTTGGCGCGCGCGCACGAGGCCGAATTGATCTTGTTTCACTGCACGGATGCTATTGACGCTCGACAAAACGTCGAAGCGTTTGTGAAGAAATACATCGGACCTTCCGACTGGCGCCTGGTTGTTACGTGCGCTGACGACGTCGGCGACGAGATCATGACGCTAGCGCAAGCGGAAAGGGTTGAGTTGATCGTGATGCGGTCGAGACGTCGTCCACATCGTGCGGCACTGCTGGGCTCCACCGCGGAGTCAGTTTGCCGCAATGCACCATGTCCGGTGCTTGTCCTGCATCACGACGAACGTGAGTTTGTTAACGATCGGTTGAGAGTCGATTTGAAGCGCGTTCTGGTTGCTTACGACTTCTCTGATTATTCCGAACTGGCTTTGAAGTATGCGTTATCAATTGCGCAGGAGCACCAGGCGGAGTTGCATCTGCTTCATGTGTTGCCACCGAATTCCGTCGGCGAGCCGGAGATCGCGTGGTATCCGGTTAAGGGTGAATCTGCGTACCACAATGCCGCGCGCCGGCTACAAAATGTTGTGCCGGCCGAGGTCCATCTTTGGTGCACCGTCAAGACCGCCGTCAGCGAGGGCCAACCCTATCGCGAAATTTTGAACTACGCGGAGAGGAATGGGATTAACTTGATCAGTGTGGGCGCGCACGGCGCCGGATTCGGAATGCGTGCTTTGTTTGGCTCGAATGTCGATCGCGTGCTGCGCCAGGCGCTGTGTCCAGTTCTTGTTGCGCGCCCGTTGCGTCATACTTCCTTATCTACAGATTACAAGGATTCGGTCGTTCATCAGGGTGAGCATGGGAGAGCATAACGTCGAACAATACGTCGATGAGAAGAAAGCGCAGGTCTTCATGAAAGCTCTGCTCGAGGACCTGCGTGCGCTTGCGTTCATGCTCGAGAACGGTCGCATTGAGAGCGGCGTCACGCGCATCGGTGCCGAGCAAGAGATGTTCCTGATCGATCGGTATTTGCGACCCGCCCCTGTGTCGCTGGAGGTTCTCGGGTCTGCTAACGACCCCCGACTGACAACCGAGATCGCGCGCTTCAATCTGGAAGCCAATCTCTCGCCTCTCGAACTTACGAACAACTGTTTCAGCCAAATGGAACAGGAACTCGTGGAGCTAATAGCGCTGGCGCGCAACAGCGCCGCAGCGCAGAACGCCGATGTTCTCCTCTCCGGTATTTTGCCGACACTACAGAAATCAGACTTGACGCTGGACAATCTAACTCCGATCGTCCGCTATCATGAGTTGAATCGAGGCGTGATTCGGCTGCGCGGCGGGCCGCTTTCAATTCACATCAAAGGCCTGGACGAGCTGCACCTGACGCACGACAACATCATGATGGAATCGTGCAATACAAGTTTCCAGGTCCACTTCCAGAGTAACGCGAAAGAATTCGCCAATCATTACAACGTCGCGCAAGCGATCACAGCGCCGGTTTTAGCCGTGGCGGTCAATTCGCCGCTGTTGTTTGGTCAACGTTTATGGCAGGAAACACGTGTGGCCCTGTTTCAGCATTCAACGGATGAGCGTTCTCGTCCGCAACTCGCTCGTAACCAGGCGACGCGCGTCAGCTTCGGCGATCAATGGTTGCAAAACTCAGTCATCGAACTCTTTCACGATCAGATCACGCGCTTTCGTCCCATCATGATCTCGCAACCGGATGAGAATCCGTTCGATGTTTTGTTGCGTGGTGAGACGCCTCAGCTTTCAGCTTTACGCATGCACAACGGAACCGTTTGGCGCTGGAATCGAGCGTGTTACGGGGTGGCCAATGGGGTTCCGCATCTCCGAATTGAGAATCGCGCACTGCCTTCTGGTCCAACGGTTGTCGACGAAATTGCCAACGCGGCGTTTTTCACGGGCTTGATGGTGGCTCTTCCGCAAACCTACGGAAATATTGCAAAGCTAATGGCCTTTGACGATGCCAAGTTAAACTATTTCCGCGCCGCGAGACACGGCCTTGATGCTCAATTTCAGTGGATCAATGGACAGAGCTACAGCGCAGCATCGTTGATTCTGGACCACCTACTTCCGCTTGCGCGTCAGGGTTTGAGCAGTTCGCAGGTCGCGAACGAAGAAATTGACAAGTATCTCGGCATCGTTGAAGAACGAGCGCGGTCCGGACAAACGGGTGCACGCTGGATCACGAAGTCTCTTTCTGCGATCGGAAGCTCGGCTTCCCGGGATGCAAGTTGTCGGAGACTGGCGGCTCAGATGCTGGAGAACCAGAAGCAAGACCAACCCGTCCATCGTTGGCCGATTATCGAGAAGGCTGACCCTGACGAATGGGAACACGGGTATCGGACTGTCGGACAGTTCATGTCGACTGATCTTTTCACAGTCAGTCCTGAAGATCTGATCGATCTCGCTGCCAGCGTGATGGACTGGCGACACATCAGGCACGTGCCCGTTGAAGATACTGAGGGGCGGTTAGTCGGTTTGGTAACTCATCGCGGACTGCTTCGCATAATCAGTAGCGGAAACCGATCGACTGAGGCCAACCCGGTCACTGTGCGAGACGTCATGGTCAAGAATCCTTTGACTGTTTCACCGTCGACCTCTTCGTTAGAGGCAATAGAAGTCATGCGCACCAATCGTGTTGGTTGTCTTCCAGTAGTCGAAGGCGATCATCTGGTCGGCATCGTTACTTCCTACGACTTCCTCGACGCCTCCGCCAGACTCTTCCAGCGCCACCTCGCTGTGGATCAGTAGGCCACGGATAATACGGAAGGAAATCCGGATTTTTTCCGTGTAATCCGCGGCCTACTGACTGCTGGGTGCGGAAACTCTCGCAATATCAAAGTTGGCTGCGCAATATTCCACTCGGATTCTTCGGAAAGGTAAATTAGCAACAGCACCGGGGACCCTTCTTCGCTTGGCATGGGCATTGCGCTGGAGAGGCCGCTGATCCTTCAGCTGGAGACAATCAATGCCGAACGCGAGACAGGTAGAAATTGAAGAGTCCTCAAATGGTCAACAAAATGGATCGCGAGCAGATTTGTGTTTGTTGCTTCGCGAAATTCACACATCGAAGATAGGTCACCTGAACACACTCCACTATCGTGGCAGAGTCTTGTTTGCCGAAGGAGAGCCTGCTCGGGGCGTCTACATCCTGCGAACCGGACGCGCTACTGTTTCGATCTCATCGAGTGAGGGACGAGTGGTGCTGCTGCGTATGGCCCAGGCCGGCGATGTTCTGGGGCTGAATTCAGTGTTAGGTAATTGCTCCTACGATACGACGGTGAAGACGCTTGAGCCATGCCGCACCGATTTCATCTCACGAATGGAATTGGTCGAACTCATGCAGCAGAGTTCAGCAGGTGCTTATGCGATATTGCGGATCCTGAGCCAGGAGTTAAGCGAACTGACGGATCGCGCGAAGTCATTACTCCTGCCACAAACAGTAAGCGGTCGTTTAGCCAGATTATTTCTCGAGTGGAGTAAGGATAACGGCTCGCGACTCGACAGGGTTCTCACTCACGAAGAAATTGCTCAAATGATTTGCACTTCTCGAGAGACAGTGACACGTCTGCTGGCGACTCTCAGCAGGAAGCAGGTGATTAGTGTCACATCGGACAGCATTTTGATTCTCGATCGCGTTGCATTAGAGGGGATAACGTGACTTCGTCCGATCAGGTTGCTCTAATCCCTGACCTCCGGCGCAGCCACATCATAAAGAGTCCGAGAATAAGAAAAGGTGCAAAGATAAGAGCTTTGTAAATTATGACGCGGTTCGGAGTGTCGTTGAGCCAGGTCAGGTAGAGCACGAAATTCGCCAGGGTTAGATAGAAGAACGGAATCGATGGGATGAAGCATAAAAAAGGTATTAGCCAGGTGAAATACCATGAGAAATGAGGTGCTTGAAAGAGCATGAAAAGGGAAGCGATAACCAGACCGTTGCGCAAATAGCGAGTCTCGTCACCTCTTTGATCTCTCATCATCCACAAAGAAAGAATACCGAGAACGGCAGCCACAAAAATGAAATAAGCCACAGTCGGCACATTTGCGTTTAAGAGCTGACGCGCAAGTGCCAGAAGAAAATATTGTTTCCCGCTTACCAGACCCTGTTCACTGGAATAAGCCGGTAAAGATCCGAGCACTCTCATTGGACCAACACCGAGGTAAGGCAAATAGGCGATCAGTATCGTTGCAACAAACGCCAGTGGCATCTTCCAACTTCTGCGAATGTAGAGCGCCGGGAATAACACCACCGGAAAAAATTTGACGCAGGTGGCGCACGCGAGTAACACACCAGTCAAGCTCTCAGCGCGCTTTCGATGGGCCAGCAGTGCGAGGGCAATGAAGGCAATGGCGAGTGCATCAGCGTGTCCGCTGCCGGCAAACTCCCAAACTGCGAGTGGATGCCATGCGTAGATCAAAACTCTTTGGCGAGCAAAACCAAATGAGCTAAGCAACTGAATGATCGCCCAGATCGCGATAGCCTCAAATCCGACCATCGCCGCCTTCATCCACGTCACCGACTCGCTAAAGCGAGTGACCAAAAGAAACATGGCCTGTCCGACGGGCGGATAGATAGTGTGCACAGTTTCGCGCCTGTTGATGTGCGGATAGATCTTGTCGTCGCGAAGTTGGGCCAGTGGCTCCTCAGCCGGAATGTACCGATATGGATTTATGCCCGCGGCCTGCACGCGCCCATCCCATATGTAACGATAGATGTCGTCAGATAAATAAGGCGGGAAAAAAATTATGCTCAAACGGAAAAGCGCGGCGAAGACCAATCCAAGTATCAATATCGAGCGTGAGTCTTTGCTCCGCAAACTGAGCCACGCGACGGCAAGGTAAATAACTGATTGAATGACGACGAGCTTGAGAAACCAGGCAATGTCAGCAACGCCTTTGGAAGGAGCAGCAATGCGAAACAGAAAGAGCATTGCGACACCGAGTACGCCCAGGGCTATTACAGTCGATTTGGTATTTACAAGCCTCAGAGTTGGTGATTGGTCGTTTCGGGTTATAGACTCAGTGTGCATTGTTAACACGGATTGTACGGATTGTTAAAGACAGGATTTGTGTCAACCTACTGGAATAAACAGATCCAGCGAGCGGATTACCTGGCCGCGGAGTCGAGCGGATCGAAGGAGTTGTTGACGTTTTACGCTCACCTTCTTCGTGCGCAGGCAGAGATTTACGAATCTTTTCGAAGCTGCAAAGACTGGTTGCCTGCGGGCGACTTGGAGACTGACCTTCCGGTCATTCGATCATCGATGATGGTGTTATTAGACACGGTTGCGCTTCATGGTCCAACGTCACTCACAGCCCAGCCCGACACTATAACCGAGGACCTGTTGGAGTATTGGCGCAGTCCATCAGACACACAGTTCTTTGCCAAGTCGATCCTGCAACCTTATGCACGCTGGCTCGCGGAAACGCGAACCACACCCATCGGAAGAGAGCTCGCAGGCGGTGAACGAACGTGTCCATTTTGCGGTGGACTACCGCAACTCAGCTTTCTTCAGTCTAAAGAGAGCAGCGCCGAAAGTGGCAATCGTGATCTGTTGTGTTCGACTTGTCTTTCCTCCTGGGAATTTCGACGCGTGGTTTGCGCCAACTGCGGCGAAGAGCGACCGGCAAAACTCGGTTACTTTCATTCACCCGAATTCGATCACATCCGCATCGAAGCGTGCGATTCGTGCAAACACTATCTTAAAGGAATAGATCTCACTCGCCTGGGCCTGGCTGTGCCATTAGTCGATGAGATTTACGGTGCGCCGCTCGATCTCTGGGCGCGCGAACATGGGTACACCAAAATTGAATTGAACCTGGTGGGCGTGTAATTGTGAGAAAAACGTAAAATCTGAGACAAACCTGCTTCACACAACGGGCCTACATGGTAACGTAGGTTTTCCCAGTCCCCTGAGATAACCCCCTTTCAGAAAATTCCACAACATCGGAGGCTTTGATGGAAGTCTCAAGACGAACCTTCATCAAGACAACCTTGATTGGAGGTGCGGGTGTCAGTGTGTTCGGCTTCAGCCTCGCGCCGGTCTACGCGCAGACGCAAGGGCTGAAGATTGAACGTACAACCGAAACGCGCAGTACCTGTCCTTACTGCTCAGTGAGCTGCGGCGTGATTATTCACACGCTCGGCGATAAAGCGAAGAACGCGGTACCGCAAGTGGTCCACGTCGAAGGTGATCCTGATCATCCGATCAATCGTGGCACCTTGTGTCCAAAAGGTGCAGCGCTCGAGCAGGACATCGTTAACGATCGACGTTTGCTGAAACCGCAGGTCCGACGTCCTGGTTCTGATCATTGGGAGGACATCTCATGGGATCAGGCGATCGATGACATTGCTCGCTGGACCAAGAAAACGCGCGACGCCACCTTCATCGAGAAAGATAAAGATGGATACACGGTCAATCGTTTGGAAACAATCGGTTGGATCGGCGGCTGTACTGACACAAATGAACTGAATTTTCTCGCCGTTAAAACCATGCGCAGTCTCGGGCTCTGCTATTTCGAAACGCAAGCCCGGGTTTGACACGGTCCGACGGTCTCCAGTTTGGGGCCCACTTTCGGACGCGGCGCGATGACTAACGGCTGGATCGACATCAAGAACACGGACATGATGTTGATCATGGGTGGCAATCCTGCTGAGAACCACCCGTGTGGCTTCAAGTGGCCGGTTGAAGCGAAGCTGCATCGCAACGCCAAAATGATCGTCGTCGATCCGCGTTTCACTCGCACTGCAACTCAGGCGGATCTCTTCTTACAAATTCGCTCCGGCACTGATATCGCCTTTCTTGGCGGCCTGGTCAATTACGCGATCCAAAACAATCGTCTCGCGAAGGATTACCTCATCAATTACACCAATGCGGCCTTCGTCGTAAAAGAAGGATTCAAACTTCCCGAAGACGGATTGTTTTCCGGGTTTGACGGTCAAACATACGAGAAGGAAACGTGGAATTACGAAGCGGGCGGCAACGTTGGACCAAAGTCGCAAGAGACGGGTAGCGGCGCATCATCCGGTGGAGCGACGGGCGATCAGACAAAAGCTGGTGAAGAGACCGCAAAGAATTTTGAGCGTAAGTCTGAACCGGTTGGATCGCAGCCTTCGACTCCGGGAAAGGGCGGCGACGCCATGGGCCAGGGCCACCAGGCGGCTGGAGGCCCAGGAGCCTCAGGCCAGGGTGGATTGAAACCGCCGCCGATGCTTCCACCAAACGTCGCTTTCGATCTTTCACTACAACATCCACGCTCGGTGTTCCAGCTATTGAAGAAACAGTATTCACGCTACACGCCGGAAATGGTCGAGCGCATTACCGGCATCCCGAAAGATCAATTCCTGAAAGCCGCGGACATGTTCACGTCGATTCGCAAAGACGGCAACATGAAGAAAGCCGGAACGATCATCTATGCCGTCGGCTGGACGCAACATACTTCCGGAACTCAGATCATTCGCACTGCGGCGATTCTGCAATTAATCCTGGGAAACGTCGGACGCGCAGGTGGCGGCGTGAATGCTTTGCGCGGACATTCGAACATTCAGGGTGCGACGGACATGGGCGGAGTGTTCGACATCTTCCCCGGCTATCTCAAGATTCCACAACCGGCAGATACGGATCTCGCGACCTTCAACAAACGCACAACGCCGACGATATCGAAACCAAATGAATGGGACTCGTACAACTACTGGTCCAATACGCCGAAGTTCATGGCGTCGTTTTTGAAGTCTCTATTCGGCGATTCAGCGACCAGGGAAAACGACTTCAATTATCACTATCTGCCAAAGATCGATCGCAAGTTCTCCTGGACCGAGATGTGGGACGAGATGTACTCGGGCAAAGTCAAAGGTCTGATTGCATTTGGCATGAACGGCGTCGCGATTGGTCCCAACTCGCGCAAGAACATCGAGGCGTTGAAGAAAGCTGACTTCCTGGTTGTTTGCGACATCTATCCGGAAGAGACGGCAGAGTTCTGGCGAGCTCCGGGCACAACGACCGAACAAATGAAGACCATTAATACGACGGTCTATCGTTTGCCGGGCGCAGGCTTTGCTGAGAAGGATGGCACGTTCGTTAACTCCGCGCGCTGGCTGCAATGGAAATATGCGGCAGTGCCGCCACCGGGTGAGGCGAAAGTCGATCAGGAAATACTGGCGCGCATCTTTTTGAGAGTTCGTGAACTCTATCAGAATGAAGGCGGAAAGTTTCCCGATCCGATCCTCAATCTGAGTTGGTCCTATACAACTCCGCAGAATCCGTCACTGGCGGAAGTCGCGAAAGAGATCAACGGCAAGGCGCTCGCCGATCTGACTGATCCACTACAGCCTGGCGTAACGATCAAAGCCGGCCAGCAGCTTCCGGGTTTTGCGTGGCTGAGAGACGACGGCACGACTGCCTGCGGCAATTGGCTCTACTCCGGTTCATGGACCGAAGCGGGAGCCCAAATGCAGCGAAGAAACACGGACGATCCATCCGGACTCGGAATCTATCCGAACTGGGCCTGGTCGTGGCCGGCCAATCGCCGCGTCATGTACAACCGCGCGTCCTGCGATTTGTCGGGAAAACCGTGGGACATGGAGCGCCGGCAAGTTTGGTGGAATGAGGCGCAACAGAGATGGGCCGGGAATGATGTGCCGGACTTCAAGGCGGATTCGAAGCCTTCGGATCACATGGGTCCATTCATCATGAATCCCGAAGGCGTGGGCCGTATCTTCGCGCCACTTGCGGCATTTGCCGACGGGCCGTTTCCGGAACACTACGAACCGGTTGAAAGCCCCATCGCAAATCCTTTGCATCCGCAACAATCGAATAACCCGGTTGCGAAGAAATTCAATTCAGATATGGACAAGTTTGGCACACCGGACCAGGGCTTCAACGTTGTCTGCACCACGTATCGACTTACGGAGCACTATCACTATTGGACCAAGAACAATCGAATGAACGTGCAGCTCGTGCCTGAGCCGTTTGTCGAAGTGCCTGCACAACTTGCTGATGAGATGGGAATTCGCGGTGGTGAAAGTGTGAGAGTTACGAGTGCTCGCGGACATTACATCGGGAAGGCGATGGTCACGAGGCGAATCAAGCCGATGATGATCGACGGCAAAAAGACGTATCAGATCGGTATACCGATTCACTGGGGTTATCGCGGCATTGCCGAAGACGCAGGCAAGACTGCACTACTGCCCGCCAACCAGCTATCACCGGCCGCGATAGATCCGAACGCTTACACGCCGGAGTTCAAAGGCTTCCTCGTGAAGATTGAAAAGGCATAGACATGGCTAACCCACGCACATTTCAGATTCAGGAAATCTCGGCCCATTCTGGTCCTGTGGCGGGACACGGAACGCGTCGTGAAGAACAAGTGTGCAAGTACATCGACGTGACGACGTGTATCGGCTGCAAAGCGTGTGAGGTTGCCTGCGTTGAGTGGAACGATCATCCCTTTCGCGAGACGACGTTCAATGACACGTATCAGACGATGCCCACGACTGAGTGGAACTACTACAACCTCATCAAATTCGTAGAGGACGAGCGTGACGGCAATTTGATGTGGCTGATGCGGAAGGACCAGTGCCTGCACTGCGAAGATCCCGGCTGTTTGCGTGCCTGTCCCGCTGATGGAGCAATCATCAAGTACGAAAACGGGATCGTTGATTTCCAGCAAGAGAACTGCATCGGTTGTGGCTATTGCATCTCAGGCTGTCCGTTCGATATTCCGAAGTTTCATCCGAATACGAAGAAAGTTTACAAGTGCACCCTTTGTTCTGACCGTGTGGGCCAGGGTCTCGAACCCGCTTGTGTTAAGGCATGTCCGACGGGCTGCCTGAAGTTTGGAACGAAATCCGACATGGTCCAGATCGCCGGGTTGCGCGCAAAGCAATTACGCGAGGTTTCGGGTTTTGCCGATGCGGGCGTTTACGATCCGCAATCGATCGGAGGGACGCACGTGGTTTACGTGCTTCACGACATCAAGCAACCCGAGCGATACGGTCTGCCCGCGAATCCGATCATTCCGCCCAGCTATACGTATTGGAAATGGATCGCAAAGCCTACCGGTTTGTTGTTGGGCTTACTGGGTATCGGAGCCGTCTTCTTTCACCGGGTATTCTACGGGCCAAAACTACCACAACCCGAACCACCGGCAGTTCAAACTGGTCCAGCCGAAGAAATCGAAGCCGGCCGAAGGGAGACGCCATGAGCGAGGCAGCTAAAAACTTTGACGAGAAGGCTCGAGGTCAATTCGCACGGATCGGCACCACGCGGATTTATCGCGGCGAATTGTTGCGTCATCCGGTTTACACGCGCTTCCTGCACTGGTCGGTTGCGATCTTTTTTATTCTCTCGCTGCTGACCGGATTTGCGATTTACTCACCGTGGTTGTTCCACTGGATTACACCAATCTTCGGTGGTGGGCCACGAACGCGTCTGCTTCATCCATGGTTTGGACTGCTGTTCACAGTTTTCTTCTTTTTCCAGTTTCTGAATTGGGTGGCGCCGATGGTGTGGACCGCAGCGGACCGGCGTTGGATGAAGAGACTACGCAAGTACGCCACGAATGAAGTGAGAGCCGAATCCGAGGACGTCGGATTTTTCAATGGCGGTCAAAAGCTGTATTTCTGGGCAATCGTTGTAAGCGGCATATTGTTTCTGATCACTGGATTGTTGATGTGGTTTAACGATCTGGTGGGGCGCTGGGTTGTGGCCGTGAGTTATGTGATTCACGATCTTGCAGCGCTCTTGATGTTGGCCGGTTTCATCATTCACATCTACGAAGGTACTGCCCACCAACCCGGCACGTTCAGATCGATGATCGACGGCACCGTGACGGAGGATTGGGCCAGAACGCATCACCCTGCCTGGTATCAGGAAGCCACTGATAGCCACAAAGAGGCACAAAAAACACAAAAGTAGTTTTTTGTGCCT
>DASTVU010000014.1:0-2821 GCA_035758935.1 Pyrinomonadaceae bacterium
CTAATCAGCGCTTCCTGAAACGTGACTTCGTCTGCAGTGTTGCTTGCGTCGCTCCAGTTATAACCGTAATTGCCTAGCGCGATGATTGTCTTGTTCGCATCCAATTCGCGCATACGCTTGATGAGGTTTTGCTCGAACCAATCCTGGGCGGCAACTGGTCCAGCGTCGCTGCCGGTCCAGTGCTGGTCGTAAGCCATGACGATCAGGTAGTCGCTCGCAGCCGAATAGGCTTTGTAGTTCCAACCAAGATCGTCGAAAGGCACGGCTTGAGCAACCAGCAACCCGCGCGCAGCGAAAGTTGAATGCAGCTCCTGCATGAAAGTGAGTAGATTGCCTTGCGACGATGGCGGCGGCTCTTCGAAGTCAACACAGATGCCGGCGAACTTGTTGTCCTGCACAAATGACGTCAACGCGTTGATGAGATTCTGACGGTGTGGCTCGTCGGCGATCGTGTGTGCGAGTAAGTCGCCTTGCCATTTTTCGTTGATGACGTTTTGGACCATGGGAAGAATTCGCACTTCAGGACGCGTAACGCGAATCCAGTTCAGAGCCGGTATGTGAACGTCAGTGACAAGTGGATTCGATCCTTCGGAAGCGTTTTGCAGGTGCGACCACTCGGCGACAACCCAGTCCATATGACCCAAATTCCGCTTGAGCGATTCGTAGCTCGACTCATCCCAGTTGATGAAAAAACCTACAGAGAGTGGACGCGTTGTTGGCACGATCGGCGCCGGGACTGTCGGTGGAGGTGGAACGACCGCGAGATGCGAGCGGCGTTTTGCGGGCACGACATAGCGAGTCGTCGCGAGTGCGTGTTGCAGTTCAGCCTGAGCTTTTTTTGCTTTGCGCTCGGTTGGGTTCGCCGGAAGATTTGGAGCTTTGGGCTTCAGGTCCGCGGAGTGCGGCAGGCTCGGAATCTGACGGAGATTAAACTTAGGAAGAACGGGATTCGCGAGCACGCTCGCAATGAAAACAACCGCCAGTCCGCTGACAACAATCGACAGGCCCAACCATATACGACGAACGCGCCGCCAACGCCGGCCTTGTGGATCGTGAAAGACAGGAGATTCGGAGGCTGACACGTCGGATTTCTCGGATGCTTGCCACAAAAGTTCGTGAGCCACATTGCGAGGAAAACACGTCTCGGCGGGTTAAATCTTTTATCTTTTTGCGCTTCTTGTGGCTGTTTGTCCCAAAGTAAAAGCCGTCCACGACAATGCCATGGACGGCTTCGGTGAACTGTTGGGATTGGCCTGAGGCTGACTGTGTTATGCAGTAAGACTACCGAACCAGAATCCTAACGGTTAGCTGGTTCAGAGGTCAGGCCGCAGCCACCTCACTGTGATAAGAACTCATAAATTTTTGAATCACCTCCTTTCCAGTGTTGCGGGCGATAATAACATGGATTCAACGGATTGCAATCCGGATTTTTATCCGTGTTATCCGTGTTTCAATTTACCTCGGACGTACACGCTCGATGGGTATTCGATACCGAAGAAGTAAGCGAGCTCGCGATAGTCATCGCAATCATGAATCACGAAGTCAGCGATTTTACCTGGCTCCAACGACCCGATCTGATCGCCGCGATTCAAACTGTACGCAGCGTTGATTGTCACAGCAGTGATCGCCTCAGCGGGTGTCATCTTCATGTGTGTGGCTGCGAGCGAAAGGATCATCCGCATTGAGGGCGTCGGGGAGGAGCCGGGATTGAAATCGGTTGCGAGAACCACAGCCAGCCCTGCGTCGATCATCTCGCGCGCGGCCGGATAACGCGTCGAACCGAGCGCATACACTGAGCCCGGCAAAAGCACCGGTTGCACGCCTGCTTCTTTAAGCGCCGCGATGCCTGCCGCATCCGTGTGCTCAAGATGATCCGCGGTGACTGTTCCCAACTCCGCAGCGAGTTTTGCACCGCCGGAAAGCGAAAGCTGATCGGCATGCATGCGCAACCCGAGGCCATGACAACGTGCAGCCGAAAGAATTTTCCACGATTCGTCAGTGGTAAAGACTTTCTCTTCACAAAACACGTCGCAGTATTCAGCGAGCTTCTCCTGAGCGACTCGCGGCAGCATCTCATCGATCAGGAGCGAAACGTATTCATCGCGCCGAGCGCGATACTCCGGCGGCACGCTGTGCGCGCCGAGAAATGTCGGTACGTAACGAAGCGACGTCTCTTCATCAAGCTGCTTGATAGCACGCAGGATCTTGACTTCGTCTTCGAGCGACAATCCATAACCCGACTTCGCTTCCACCGTTGTCGTGCCGCCGCGCAGAAACCACTGCGCATAACGCCGGCCCGTAGCAACCAACTCATCGACACTAGCCGCGCGTGTTCGATTAACAGTCGACTGAATCCCACCGCCACGCGCCGCAATCTCCTGGTACGTCGCACCCTTGCTGCGTTCTTCGAACTCATCCACGCGCGTGCCCGCAAAGACGGGATGAGTGTGTGCGTCAACAAACCCCGGCAGCACTACACGCCCGCCGGCATCTACCACTTCAGTATCGTCATCGATATGCGCTTCGATCTCACCCGTAAGTCCAACTCTTTCGATCAATCCCTCGCGAACCAACAATCCCCCACCGACAACGATCGCGAGCTCACGCAACTCCCCACCGACACGCGGGCGCGGTGGTCCGGCAAGCGTCACAACCTGCGAACAGTTGATTATAGCGAGACTACTGGCGTTTTCTGAGGACATAAATCCCGAGGCCAACGGCATTCGCTATCAGGACTGTGGCGATAATCTTCAGCGCGAACGCTTTCAGATTTTCAACTTCCGTAATCGGCGCGATAGCGAAACGAATGTAAACCAAGGTA
>DASTVU010000015.1:0-4137 GCA_035758935.1 Pyrinomonadaceae bacterium
TTTTAAGGATCTGTTTGTATAAAGGACCTGAACAATCCGCCAACTTCCGTTGGCGGGATTGTAAAAGCATAAGGTCATCGGCCAACTTCCGTTGGTGGGATTGTAAAAGCATAGGGTCATCCGCCAACTTCCTTGGCGGGATTGTAAAAGCATAGGTCATCCGCCAACTTCCGTTGGCGGGATTTATACAAGCATCGCGGGATTACAAGTTGCTGATTATAAAGTTGTTGACAGATCAACAACCTGAGAGTAAATTTCGCGCTACAAAAATTTCAATCGTTCACGTGTGACTCCTCGACTAGTCCTCGCGTCTACGACTGTTTCGGACTTCCCCCGTTGGTCCAAGATGCTTTGTGTGCATTTCAGCAAGGGTTCTCGATGTACCCCAGAGCCTTCGGAATTCCCTAATCGTAAAAGCTTGCCAGGGTAAACCGTATTCCACAAAGGATTAGAAATCCGTTTCGTAAATTAGTCTTCAGTTCATCCGCGACTGATAAAAATTAGAGGAGGATACCATGCCAGAACTTCTCCATCCGGGTGTATACGTTCAGGAAGTGTCGTCCGGTGTCCGACCTATTGAGGGAGTCAGCACTTCTACGGCCGCATTCATCGGCGTAGCCGACAAAGGTCCAATACCCGGCACCGTCCTGCCAACAGGTCGCGCAGCACAACCGGTCATGGTCACTAGTCTCACTGACTACACTCGGCAGTTCGGGGGCTTCCGCCGCGACAGCTTTCTCACCTACGCCGTCCGTTCCTTCTATGAGAATGGCGGCCGGCGACTTTACATCGTTCGCGTAGCTCCAGCTGGAGTTGCTCTTGCACGCGTTTCTATCACCAGTCCGCCCCTCAGTCCGCCTGCCAGTTCACTGCCGATCGTCGCAGCGAATGAAGGCGAATGGGGAAACAGTATTTGGATTGCGACTGAGGACAGTTCCGACGGTAACGCCAATAACTTCAAATTGGCTGTGATGTTCGGCAGGACGGTCCAGGAAGCTCGCGCCAATGTAGTCGAGACGTACGACAACGTTACTTTCCGCAGCGCCGTGGCTACCGATCCAAGCCCGCCAAATTACGTGCGCACTCTCGTTAATAGTCGTTCGGAATACATCGCCTTTCCAGTTGGGACAAACGTTACCGCACGTCCCGTCAATTCCGTTCCGACTCAACTCACTGGCGGAAGCGACGGTGTGACGGCGAACGTCAGCCATATTGGTGCGGCGGCAGTGAATAGCACCGTGACAGGCACCGGTCTGCGCGCGCTCGACAAACTCACTGACGTTAACATCGTCGCTATTCCCGGTCGCGGCGATGTGCAGACGGTGAATGCAGGAATGGCCTACTGCAAAAATCAGCGACCGCTTCAAGATTGTTTTTACGTTGCGGACGTAGGTTTAGTTGCAGACGTGAATTCAGCGCGGCTTGATGGATCACAGCCTGATGACGTGATCAGGGTGAGTGGCTCCGGAAGCGCGCGTGAGTTCGCAGTCTCCGGACAAGCAGGCACGCCTTTGGATAAAGCGGCGGGCGACTATGGAGCGATTTACTATCCGTGGGTACGTGCTGCGGATCCGATTGGCAGTGGTCGAAATCCTCTGATCTTGTTGCCGCCATCAGGATTTGTCGCCGGTATTTATGCGCGTACGGACAACTCGCGCGGTGTCTTCAAAGCTCCTGCTGGAACCGAGGCGGGCGTGTCGGGCGCTCTCGCAGTTGCAACAACCGTCAGCGACACCGAACAGGATCAACTCAATCCGGTGATGGTTAACGTCATTCGCACAGTGCCTGGAAGCGGCATTGTCGTTTGGGGTGCACGCACAATCGGAAGCGACGCCGAATGGCGCTACATCCCGGTAAGACGAATGGCGATCTTCCTGCGCGTCAGTATCTACTACGGCATTCAATGGGCCGTCTTCGAACCGAATGACGAACCGTTGTGGGCCAGTTTGCGGCTCAACATCCGCGCTTTCATGCTGACTCAATTCCGCGCCGGCGCTTTCCAGGGCGCGAAGCCGGATGATGCGTTCTTTGTGAAGTGCGACAGCACCACCACCACGCAACAGGACATTGACAACGGTGTCGTCAACATTCTCGTCGGCTTTGCGCCGCTTAAACCGGCGGAATTCGTGGTCCTGAAACTCAGCCAAAAGGTCAACCAACCAGTCGCGTGAGCGAAAACCATTAAGGAGGAACGTGAACGATGGCACGCATGACACCACAAACTAATCGCTTCGATCCGTATCGAACGTTTCGCTTCAAGGTGAAGTGGGATGGTCAGTATGTGGCGGGTCTTAGCAAGATGGGCGCGCTTAAGCGAACAACCGAGATGGTCGAATTTCGCGAGGCCGGAGAGAACATCACCAGTCGCAAGCTGCCGGGAAAAACTTCGTTTCAGGCAGTGACACTCGAAGCTGGTATCACTTACGACACGGCATTCGAAGACTGGGCCAACCTCGTCAACGACTTCGCCAGCCACAGTCTTACCAGCCTGGGTGAGTTTCGCAAGAACATCACGGTCGACGTTTTCAATGAAGCAGGACAAAAAGCGATCTCCTACAACCTGTACCGGTGCTGGGTGTCGGAGTATCAGGCGCTTCCGGATCTGGATGCGGGCGCCAACGCCGTTGCGATCACGACAATCAAGTTGGAGTTCGAGTGGTTCGAACGTGATCGAGACGTAGTTGAAGCCTCTGGGCCGGCGCGAATCGGATAAGCCATGCCCGCCACACAATTATCAGACGGAGTTTGCAATTTGCCCGGTGGATTGGTGCTGGACGATGGCCGGCGGCTGGGTCGCGCCGAATTGCGTCCGCTAACTGGACGCGAAGAGGAATGGGTCACCCAGCATGCCGGCACGCCCAGTGCACGCCTCGCGACAAAATTGCTCTCCGCCTGTTTTGTGCGGTTGGAAGATCTACCAGTGAATTCAGAGACTATCAGCAAGTTGCTGGTTGGGGATCGCGATTACCTGATCCTGCAACTGCGTCGCATGACGCTGGGGGATCGATTTGCCGCCGTGTTTGCGTGTCCAGCGTGCAAGCACGCGATGGACGTTGAGTTTCTCGCGCAGGATATTTTGATCGAGCCACGACCGCAGACCGCTGTTACTTACACGTGGCAGGGTGCGCAACGAGTGGTTCGTTATCGGTTACCAAACGGCGCGGACCAGGAGGCAGTGGCGGATCTGTCGCCGCACGATGCGGTCGAAGCCTTACTCGCGCGATGTGTGATCGACGATGGCGGTACTCCGCTCAGCGTCGAAGAACGCGACGCGGTGATCGCTGACATGGACGCCCACGCGCCTCAGATCGATCTCGAACTTGATTTGAGCTGTCCGGAGTGTGGGCACTCATTCACGACTCCATTCGACTGCACTTCGTTTTTCTTTTCTGAAATACGAGCGCAGAGTCGCCACTTGATGCGTGAGGTCCACTACCTGGCGCTTCATTATCACTGGAGCGAGTCGGAAATTCTTAATTTGCAACGCGACCGCCGGCGCGGCTATCTCGCGCTGCTGAACGAAACTCTGCGCCCGAACTGATCTGGCCACGGATAACAACGGATCTGTTTTATCCGATTTACACAGATCCGCAAGGGACTTGAATGGCGAATTACCTCGAACGCGTTGCATCTTCAGCGGGTCGCCGAGCCGCGATAGCTAAGCCTCCGACTAGTGGACCACCCGTGCTTCCGGCGGGTAGAGATTTTTCAGTTGCACCTGCAGATCCTTTTGCGAGCGACGAGGGGCAGTTTGTTGAATCCCCAGAAGCACTCGCGCCTGCTCGAACTGAAAAACGCGCGGCGATTCCTTCCGCTCCAAAAGTTGCAGAAGAATCAACAACTAGAGCAACGCCCGACGCGACATCAGCTGCCTCAGTCGAACCGGAACCAAAACCGCTTACCTCAGTTGAGCGTTTGAGCAGCGAATCACCGTTTACTGTTCACGTGCCTCGAACGTTGCGTCCACTCAGCGCTGCTAACGTTCCGACAACTACGGCAGGTGAACAACCTCCGGAGCGGCAGCGTAGTCGTGCCTCGACGACTGTTGGACCTGAAGAAATCACGGTAGGTGAGCAACCAGCGCCCCTCGTTCGTTCCGGTGATTCAGACGTAAGCACGACAGAGAAACCAACGGAA
>DASTVU010000016.1:0-3236 GCA_035758935.1 Pyrinomonadaceae bacterium
TCGGGCGTCGTCGATACGTTTGGCGAGCTCCGGAGACGAGAAGCCGCCGAAAACGACGCTGTGAATCGCGCCGATACGCGCGCAGGCAAGCATCGCGATCAGAGTCTCCGGCACCATCGGCATGTAGATAATGACGCGCTCGCCTTTCTCTACGCCACGGCTGCGCAAGACGCCTGCGAAACGCGACACTTCGTTGAGTAGCTCACGATAGGTGAACGTCTTGACCGTTTGAGTGACAGGACTGTCGTAGATGAGAGCAGTTTGATCGGCGCGGCTCGTTTCACAATGACGATCAAGTGTGTTGTAGCAGGTGTTGAGTAACCCCCCACTGAACCAGCGAGAAAAAGGCGCTCGTGAATCGTCGAGCACCTTGTCCCACTTCCTGTACCAGTGAATGCTCTCAGCAGCTTCGGCCCAAAAGTCTTGAGGGTTTGCTAGCCAGCGATTGTAGGTGTCTTGATAGTTGGAGGGCATCGGTTTTATGAGACAGGATTAACAAGATTAAGCAGGATTTACAAGATGTTTCAATCTAAGGTTTGAAGCTGTTCTCCATCTATAGATTGACAGATCGATTTCATATTTACTAATTGTGCCGACAGTTTTAAGATTGTTCGACCTGTATCACCGCACACCCGAAAAGTTCTAAGGGAGGTTGAGAATGTCAGCCCACGCCGCACACGCGCGGATCGGCTCTGCCGACTCCAGCTTTTACGACAAACTAAACACCGTTTGGCACAAACGCGCCCTGAACACGTTCATGGTTATCGTTCTCGCCCACTGGGCTGAACACCTCGCGCAGGTTTATCAGATTCATGTGCTGGGTTGGCCCAGGCCGCAATCCAACGGCGTTCTTGGTCTGTTCTTTCCCTGGCTGGTATCGTCGGAACTGCTGCACTACGGCTACGCGATCGTGATGCTGATCGGAATCTGGACCCTGCGGAAAGGGTTTACAGGAACCTCTCGTAAATGGTGGACTGTCGCTTTAGTGATTCAGTTTTGGCATCACATCGAACACTTTGTGCTGCAATGGCAGGCGTTGACGCATCACTACTGGTTTGGCTCACCTGTGCCGATCAGTTTTGTGCAATTACTAATGCCGAAGTTGCGACCTGAGCTGCATCTCTTTTACAACGCGATAGTGTTCATTCCGATGGTGATCGGTATGTACTATCACTTGTTCCCACCGAAGGGTGAAGAAGTGGCCGCATGTAGTTGTGCGCTGAAGCGAGAGGTGGTGCCGGCAGTAGCTGCCTGATCTGTGTTCTTGAAACGCAATTGTCTGATCGCGCTTTGTCTCTGCCTCCTGGTTGTGCAAGGTTGCAGACGTACGAGTGAAATACCGTCCGATCTAAAACTTACTCACGAAGTGTCTCCGCAGCCACCTCGTGTTGGTCAGGTGCGAATCACGCTGGCTCTAACAGACAGTTCTGGAAAACCTATCACGCGAGCCGGGCTCAGTCTCGAAGGATACATGTCACATGCAGGAATGAAACCGGTAAGCGCCAGCGTGGTGGAATCTGAGCCGGGTCGTTACGTGAGCGTCATCGATCTTTCGATGGCGGGCGACTGGGTATTCATAGTTCATATTCAGTTGCCCGGTCAGGGGTCGGTGGACCGCCAGTTTGAAATCAAGGGAGTTTTGCCGGCATAAACAGTAATTCACTCCCGTGTTCCAGCCAGATCGAAACAGCAATCCGCGCAACTCTTTTGACCTGCTACGTGTTCCGGTTGTCGGAGCATTGCTCACACACAAGCACTCGCGAACGCTGCTTCAGATTCCTCTATTCCTGATCAGCATTGCGATGATTTTGCACGGGCTCTTTGGGCCACAGTTGGCGCCGAAGAATCTTGCGACGACGTACACGTGGATACACTTTCGCGGGGCGCTCGTGTTCGTGCTGCTGCTGGCGGGGAATTTCTTTTGTCTTGCGTGTCCGTTCATGCTGGTGCGAAATCTGGCGCGCAAGTTTTTTCGGCCGGTGCGAAACTGGCCTCGTCGCCTGCGAAATAAATGGTTCTCGATCGGATTGTTTGTGACGATGCTCTTTGTGTACGAGTGGCTCGATCTGTGGGCGTCGCCATGGTGGACCGCGTGGCTCATCGTTGCCTACTTTGCGGGTGCACTGCTGATCGACGCGGTTTTCAAACACGCCACCTTCTGCAAATTTGTTTGTCCGATCGGGCAGTTCAATTTTGTTGCATCAACTGCATCGCCGCTTGAAGTTGCGGTGCGCGACACGGCTGTATGCGACCACTGCGCGACGAAGGATTGCATTCGCGGTGTGCGTGAGCCGGCGGCGCCACTTGTGTCGATTCAGCGTGGTTGCGAGCTCGCACTCTTTCAACCGCGCAAAGTCGGGAATGTCGACTGCACATTCTGTCTTGATTGTGTGCAGGCGTGTCCGTACGACAACGTTGGGATTCTTAGTCGCGTTCCGGCCGCGGAGTTGACGACAGATCCGATGCGGTCCGGGCTTGGGATCTTCTCCAGACGCAAGGATCTCGCTGCTCTGATGATCGTTTTCACGTTTGGTGCTTTGCTGAATGCGTTTGGAATGGTTAGTCCGGTTTACGCTCTTGAGAATTGGCTCGCGAAGATCTTAGGAGTTAATCGTGAGTTTCCGATACTCGCTTCTATCTTCGCGTTGTTTCTGGTTCTTGAACCTTTGCTGCTGATTGGAGTGGCTGCGTGGTTGACGCGGGTTTGGGGTGGAAGCAGGGAGCCGATTGTTGCTGTTGCTGTGCGTTATTCGTATGTGCTTGCTCCGCTCGGATTCGGAATTTGGCTCGCACATTACGGATTTCATTTTTTGACGGGTCTTTACACGATTGTTCCCGTGACTCAGGCGGCGCTGGCTGAGCTTGGGTGGGCGGTGTTGGGCCAACCGCATTGGGGCACGCCGGGTCTCGCGCCGAATGTAGTGCAGCTTTTTGAGTTTGGGTTTGTGTTTCTCGGGCTGCTCGGATCGTTGTTGGTTAGTTATTCCATTGCAGCGACCGAAAAAGTGGACCACCCGTGGCGCATCTTCGCGCTGTGGGCTGCAGTGGTGTTGATAATGACTGCTGGAGCAATCTGGCTAATGTCACAGCCAATGGAAATGCGTGCCGTTTCCTTGGGAGTCGGATGAATTGAGCGCCTCGGGACGTACTGTAGGGGCGGCCCTCCGTGGCCGCCCGTGGTTTGAAATCGTGTTCGCCAAACCCGAAACTCTCGTTTCTTGAATCCCGGCGCAATC
>DASTVU010000017.1:0-15063 GCA_035758935.1 Pyrinomonadaceae bacterium
CACGGCGCGCCACTTGTTCTCCTGAATCAGCATGCGCCGGTACAAACGGAAACCGAGATTCTTGTCGATTAACTTATTCAGCTTCGCGACGATAGCCTGAAACAGCGCCGCGATCGCGAGCGTGTCGTCAACGCGCGTCGGAATATCACAAACACGAAACTCAAGCGTCGGGAAGTATGGATGTGGTCGAATGTCCCACCAGATCTTCTTGCCGTCGTTGATGCAACCGGTCTTAATCAATAGATCGACGTAGCGTTGGAACCCACTGTACGAATCGAAGTGATCGGGAATGTCGGTGCGCGGAAACTGTTTGAAAATTTCTGTGCGATACGACTTGAGACCCGTGTTGTGGCCCATCCAGAACGGCGACGAAGTCGAAAGCGCCAGCACGTGCGGCAGGAAATAGCGTGCGGCGTTCATGATGTGAATCGCACGTTCCCGATCGGCCATGCCGACGTGTACGTGAAGTCCGAAGATCAACAACGAGCGGGCAACTGTTTGCAGTTCCTGCACGAGCAATTCATAACGCTCGTCGTCGAAGATCTTCTGGTCCTGCCAACGCGAGATCGGATGTGTTGAGGCTGCGACGATGACGAGTCCGTTCTTACGCGCCAATCCGGCGATGATACTGCGCAGGCGCGTGATATCCGTGCGTGCTTCCTGAATGTTGCGACAAATCCCCGTGCCGACTTCCACCATCGACTGGATCATCTCGGGCTTGATCTGCTCGCCGAGTAACATCTTGCCCTCTTCGAGAATCTCGGCGACGTGCGAACGTAATTCCCGCGTGTGCGGGTCAACGATCTGAAACTCTTCTTCGATGCCCAGTGTAAATTGATCGAACATTTGTCCTCTTTCCGCTTAAATCTGCACGTTCAGGGATTTTGCGATCCTGCGCCAGCCAGGTTTGGTTTTGCTCAAAAACTCGTAACGCATATGCTTCCACGCGCTTCCCGGTGAATGAACCGGACTATAAAGATCGAAATGCACGTACCAGATCCGTGGCTTCCCTTCCTGAAACAAAAAATGAAGGACGGCTTCGTCTCTGCCTTTTTCGTAGAAGCCGCCACTCGTGTCTTTATGGTTCGCAAACCTGCGTGTGAAATCGGCTCTACGCGAAAGCGTGGACTCAATCATCGGCCACGCTTCGAACTGCAATCCCACTCCGCCTTCGCCGTAAACATTATCGATTCGCTTCACGAGATGCCAGAGTTCCTTGGCACGCATTCGGTGAAGTAGCAGCAACAGTGCGTATTTCTTGTCCAGAGCCCACGAATCGAAAGCTGCCGCATCAGTCTCCGCACCCCACAAGCCCGCCAATTTTCCTTTGAGAAACTCTTTTGTCTCTCGCGAAAGATCGGCCCACTGTAACGAAGTCGTGGGATCCTCCGTATCAGCCATTTCCAACTTCATGCTCCAGCATCGCTCGAACGTCGTCCGATAATCCCTGGAACTTCAAACCGACACCTTTTCCCGGATTGCTGTAAACAACTACTGCATTACAAACTACCTGAACGTCACTGCGAAACGGTATGCGAATCAAAAGCAAGGCACCTTCGGGAATCTCTGCCTTCGTGTTCATATAGAGCCCGCCGGCACTGATGTCCTTCGTGCTCGCGACGCCGGTTACATCCTTGCCATCGAAGAAGACATCAACAATTAGCCGCGAGCGATCAGAGCTGCGGCGCTCCTCCTGCGAATCAATAGCCTTGTCGTCGTCAGCCACAGGATGCTCCTCGTTATCCACAGATTACACAGATTCTACCTGTTTCCATCACTTTTTGCTGACGATGTAGGTGGGCACCATTCCACCACCCGAACTGACATTCGCCAGTTCGGTGAATGACAGGCGTGTGAACGCGGAACCGACTTTTCCGTTGAACAGTAACGGATCGAGATCGACAAGCTGTTCGGCGAATTCCACTCGACCATCGTCCGTCAGCGCGGGAAAAGTCTCGCGGGCCGTTGGTACACGCTCCTGCACAAGGTAATCACCGTCAGCAAGCGCGTTATTGATCGCGTCGTCCCAGCCACGCTGGTCAACGTTCCAACCAATCGTGATCCCGCGGCCACCGTAATCGTCATTTGGCTTGAGTACAAGGCGCTCGCCGTCTGCGCGAATAAAATCGAGCAGGTTTACTTCACGGCCAAAGTAATCCGTGTGTTCGTCTCTGACTACGCGCGTCCACGGTATATGAGCGCGGATTGCCGCCAGCTCATCGTCGGAGAACAAGCCCGCGTGCTTCGGATCCGTCAGCACAGCAAAGAGGGCTTTCTTGTGAATCAGCTTCGAGCGAAAACTGTTTACCATGCAAATCGCACCGGCGCGATAGGCATCGAGCAGTGCCGGATATTCGCGAATGATTGGTAAGTACTCGTTAACGAGCAGGCGCTTATAAACAATGTCAATCTCCTGGCCCGCTACGCTGAGACGATTGTCGCGAAACTCTAGCTCCTGCGGCGTGCAGATGACTGATGGATATCCGGATTTTTCGAAGAACTCTCGAAAAAGCTCGAACTCATTAACCGTCGGCACTCCAGCCAGATCGATGATGGCGATTCGAGGTGCGCGCTCCGGTTTTCTACCGAGATATTCCTCGTATGAGCTAATCAGGACGTCCAACATCAGTTGCTTGCCATACATGGCGCGCACGTTGTAGTCGGCTGCAAACTCTTTCATCACCGGTAGCGAAGAAAAAATATCGTACGCAGCGTCAGCGTAAGCGATACCTGCCGGGCTCTCACCGTTTAACTCGACGAAGCTGTATGCGGTTTGAGTGAGAAAGGAGTCGAGCCGCGACGTCGGCGAGACGGCGACATAACCGGGATCGATTGCGACCAGTTCACGTTCGATCTCGGTCAGGCCGAGGTCGTCGACAACCTTTTCGTCTTCGACAGCGGCGTCTTTCACTTTTTGTATTGCTGACCAGACGGTTTCGCAGATCTGGCAGATGCGTGCGAAATCTGTTTCCGTCACAAAGTGTGGGCGGAGATAAGGTGAGAGACGGCGGCCGCCAAAGATCAGTTTGGCTTTTTCCAGACCCTCATCCAGGAGAGCGCGCGAGCTTTCGGCTAAATCTTGATTCGCGAGCAGATCGTGATAACGAGCAACGGCCTCAGGGAACATGGGCCGCTAGGGTATCACTTGCCACAAAAAGGCACAAAAGGCGCTTTTTGCGCCTCTCTGTGGTCTATTTTTTCTTAGCGGGGACTGTGACGACTAGTTTTTCTTTTTTGCGGACGACTTCGAATGTATACGTGGCGGGTTTCGGGTCCAATTTGAATAAAGAAACTGATTTACCGTTAATCGACTGGATCACATCGCCTGGTTGCAAGCCGGCTTCGAACGCCGCCGTTACCGGATCAACGTAGACCACCAGCAGACCAGCCGTGGTTCCGAGTTGGGTTGCGACCGGAGCTCTTAGCGCGATGGTTTCAATTCCCTGATCGAGTAATGAGAAGCCCTTCGGTGGCGACAGTGGATTGCGCAGATTGAAACTGAATGACGGCTCGAGCATCTGGCTCAATTTAACGTTAAGTTCCTCTTCGACAGGACGATTTGGACGAAGAATGGTGAATTCGACCAAATTACTCGGACCAGCCTGATCTAACCACCAGGTAAAGTCTTCAGCAGTCTGAATGTCCTTATCGTCAACCTTCAGAATCACGTCACCTGCACGCAACGTAGCAAGCGCCGCTGGACTGCCGGGTACAATCGACGTCAGCATAATGCCGCGATGGTTGTTGGCGAGCGCCTCTGCCTGTTTGTATTGCCAGCCGTGATTCACAATTTGATCGAACTTCAGTGCGGTGATTGCTTCACCTTTGACGCCGAGCCATGGACGCGGAACACTTGCCTGCTGTTCCAACACACGTTGCGCTGCACGTTTGATCAACGTCGCCGGCAGAATGCTCGCTTCGCTTCCTTCCAGGCCATCGACTATGCCGATCGTTTCGCCCGACTGATTGAGCGCAACACCACCAATGTTTGCCTGTGAAAGTTTTGGTGCGCTGACTTTGAATCGTGCAACGCCTCCTGACGGCGCAGGCATGACTGTTTGAATACGACCTTCAATTGCAGCCATGCGAGCGTAGAGTTTTGGACGCAAGAATGGACGCGTTCCAGGCACGGGTTCAGGCCGGTACAACAACACAGCTTCACCAGTGTTTACCGGTTCGTCTTTAAACGCTCCTGCCGCAAGCGCATTCTTCTTTGTGAGTCGCAAGATCGAGAGTCCTGTGACCCCATCAAAGCCAATGTACTTAGCCGGCAGCCGTCTTCCGTCAGCTCCGATAACTGTAATGTCCGGAGTGTCGAAGAAACTATTCGGCATTCGTGGGAATGCAGCGTTTGGAACGTTCGGCGCATACGGCGCTTCAGGCGCTGCCGGTGCGGCAACGGGCACTGGTCCAAACTCAACTTCAGCCTCCGGCAACCATGCAGCAATCGTTTCGCCGTCGTCCAGTGCGAGACCTGCGCTGACGTTCGTATGCACGTCGTCCATCAGATTAAATGCAAAATCAAGACTGGAAATAGCTTGCACCTGCTGCTGCGAACGGGCCAAAAGACGAAACATCTTTATTCCGTTGAGACGATGAATGATCGTTACGACTTGAGGAGCAGGTGGCTTGTCGCCGGCTCTCCACGTGCGAACCGGTGGCGCAGTTTTTTTCGGTGACGGCGCAGGGGTCTGCGCCGTCACGATTCCATAGCAGAACGCTATGCTCACGAAAATTGCGGCTCGCATTGTATTTCTAAAATTCATCCCACTTACCAAACTCGTTTCGGTGCAACCTGATTCGCGTTCTGCATCAACCGTTGTGAACCAAAGCTAATCGTCGGCACAGAAATCGTTTTTGCATTTCCGCGGCCATCGTCAACTGAAAGTTTGAAATACTGTACCGACGACGCGTCAATCGGAAAAGCATATGACGGGTCCGCTCCGTTGATAACCTCAGCACGCGTACTGGCAAAGTCGAGTGTCGCTAATTGTCGCCTACTCGGGCTTGCCACGTGTCGGGGACGCTCTGTCCTCCTTTTCTGTGGCTGCTCGGTTGGAATAACTGCTACGTCATCGTGTTTCGGGGTCTCCTGCGTTTGGGGCGGAGCTGTTTCCTGTGACTTTGCTGTTTCACTCTGCTGAGCCGCCGTCCTCTGCTGCTTCGCCAACTCCTCACTCGCCATCCGGTGTTTCACAACGGTTCGGAGCAAGAAAGCGACGTTCGCCAAAACAAGCAACAGCACTGCCGCCACAAGACCACGGCGGACAACGGGCCCCGACATAAAGCTCGATAGAAAGCTAAAGTGCGAAACGCTGCCCGACTCGTTTGCGAGACGTGCACGCAAACGGAAATCGAAATCGGCGGGCGCGGAAACAGTGCCGAGACTGCCGACAATCTGTCGCAACTTCGTCTGCTTCTCGTGAAACTCACGACACGCACCACACCCACGCAAGTGCTCAATTGTGGTAGTGCTGCACGTCTCATCCAACGTCAATTCGTCAAGTTCGCGACGAATCTCTTCACAAATATTTTTTCTCATAACTTCAATCACCTACAAATAAGCACGCATCTTCTCGCGCAGGAATCCTCGCGCCCGGCTGATTCTCGACTTAACTGTGCCCTCGCTCGTTTCCAGAATTCTCGCGATCTCGTCATAACTGCGTCCGTCAACATCACGCAGAATCAGAGGCGCTCGATATTTTTCCGGAAGCGTGCCGATGGCCCTTTGGACCGCATTGCGTCGCTCGGTATCTACGAGGTCCGAGTCCTGCAGCGGCCGACCGTCAGGCGGATTAAACTCCTTTGCTTCACCACCATCGCTTTGCTGAAAGAACCCGGTCAGCGAAACAAGCTTGCGGCGCTTGCGCTTGCGAAGTTCGCTAATGGCCAGGTTGGTAGCAATTCGATAGATATAGGTCGAAAATGCATAGCTTCGCTGATATCTGTCAGCTGCCCTGTAAACCCTCACAAAAGTCTCCTGAGCTAAATCGACGGCGCCGTCGTAGTCATTGGTCATCCGGTAGATATAGCTCGTAATCTGGTTGCGATAACGACTAACCAACTCAGCAAAGGCATCCTGGTCGCCGCTGCGGGTCGCTTCCAACAACGCATGGTCGGAAGTCGTGTCCTCCAGCACGTCCTGCTTCAGGGCCGGGGCAAAGCCCAGCTCATCGATGGTAGTCAACGTATTCATCAGGACAGGTAGGCTCTCACACGGGGGAATACACGCTTGTACCTAGATGTAGTTCCCACAAAAACGCACAAAAAGCACAAAATGAAGTTTACTCAATCAAGCCGGACGTGACTATCCTTTTGGACGCCTCACCCTGGCTTTCGTTTTGTGCTTTTTGTGCCTTTTTGTGGCTGAAGTCGGCTTTGGGGCTAGCCTTCCGGGCTCTTGAAGATGGAGTCGTTGATTTTCGAACCGTAGGTAATGGTCAGAACACGAACTTCCTGGCTTTGGCGCCCGTCTTCCAACAGGACAGTGCGATACGGCGCCAGGGTTTGTTGTACGAATCGATAATCGAGAAATTTTCGGGTGTATTTTACCGCCACACCACCCGGATTACCCTCTTCGTACTCAAGCCAGAGCACGCGCAGCGATTTGGCGCTGATGAAATAGCGAGTCTTGCGTTTTTCCTTGTCAGTCAGGTCTACGATGAAAAGATCGAGGCCCTTTTGCTGATCCTTCCCGACGAGCGTGATCGTTGAACCGCACTCCTTGTAACGCAACAAAGAGTCGATACTGTGGTGATGTTGAGAAATGAAATTCGAGGTAGCGTCCTGTCGTGGCGTGAAGGTAGCACCGTTGATGAGTCCCCAGAGTTTTCCGTCGCCAAAGATGAGTGAATACTCCATCGTAGGCAGCTTCTGATCGAGGCGAATCTTGTCCTTGTCGAGATTCTCACCTCGGATGAAGCGGCGCTCGTACTCTGACTCTTCGGTCTTGCCCTCGGTGTCGATCCGCGAGATTTTGCCGCGCTCCACACCGTTGCGGCGAATGTGTTCCAGGGCGGGGCGGGTACCGTAAACGAGGATCACCGACTCAACTACCTGCTCGGCGGTGTACTGCGTTTCGTTTGAGTTCTTTTTCGGTTTTAACTCTTGCTGCTTATTCTCTTTTTTGGCGTCCTGCGGAGTAGCTTGTGGACTTGCCTGGGGAGCCGCTTTGGGATCTTGTAGAGCCGCCTGGGTTTTAGTCGGCGCTCCGAACCAGAGTGCAAACGCAGCAAGAGCTATGAGGGATACAACTAGACGAAACAAAATGTAACCATTCTCCTTGAATCCAGATCGCCGTATTGCCGACGGCGCCAACAGGGGAAAGCCAGCATTGACGCCGGATTGTAACACAAGCCTCGGAAAAAGCCGCTTCCGACCCCAATAGCAACCTTGCATGGATGCTCTCACCAGTGCCGCGGATGCCTGTTTGACAACCACGGGCGGCGCGGGTATTTTCCTTGGTTTTCTCGAAAGGACATCCAGCAACTATGAAGCGAGTAGGAATTCTCGTAGGCCGGGAAAAAACCTTCCCGGAAGCACTAATTAAAGGCATTAATGAACGCGGACGCGGCGACGTCGTGGCCGAATACATCACACTTGGCGGCATTAAATACGACGATCCGCCGAAGTACGATCTTGTAATCGACCGCATCTCGCATGAAGTTCCCTTCTATCGAGCGACGCTGAAGCGAATGGCGCTCGAGGGAACGATTATCATCAACAACCCCTTCTGGTGGTCATCCGACGACAAGTTTTTCAACTACTCACTCGGCAAAAAGCTCGGCGTTGCCATTCCCAAGACCGTCCTCCTGCCGCAGAAGGATTACATCGAAGGCATCGTCAGTGAGAGTTTGCGCAATCTCGAGTTTCCGCTCGATTGGCAGGGCATCCTCGACTACGTAGGTCTTCCGGCGTTTCTGAAGCCGTTTGATGGCGGCGGCTGGAAGAATGTTTCGAAGATCAACTCGATCGAGGAGCTCTGGGCTGAATACGACAAGACCGCCACGCTTTGCATGACGCTGCAGGAGTCGATTGAATTCGAGCAGTTCGTCAGGTGTTACTGCGTCGGACAACAGGAAGTGATGATCATGGCTTACGACCCACGCAAGCCGTATTTGTCAGGCGAGCAGTACGTACACAATCCCAACTATCTCGCACCCGCGCTCGCGGAACGTGTAACAAACGACGTCAGAACGCTTTGCACCGCGCTCGGCTACGACATCAACACAGTCGAGTTTGCGATCAAGGACGACGTGCCGTATGCGATCGACTTCATGAATCCGGCGCCTGATGCAGAGTTAGCGTCTGTGGGCGAGTTCTATCACAACTGGATCCTGAATGCAGTTATTGATCTTGTCTTCAAGCGACTTGCTGAGGGTCGTGAGCGGCCGCGTTATCGGTGGGACGCATTGCTCAACCCGGAAGAAATCACACCCAAGAAGCCGGCGGCAAAACGCAAAAGCAGTAGCCGCGGATAAAACGGATTGAATCCGGATTTTAAATCTGTGTAATCTGTGGTCTATGTCGCAGGCTTGGATCGCGTGAGGAGCATCTTCGTACCAAGTAACGTCAGTAACCAGATAATCAACGCGGACGAGGCAACGGACCAACCTAAACTCCCGGCAACGGGATCGATCAGACCACCAATAAGTGCAAGCAGCACACTCGCATTCGTCACGCGCAAGGCCAAACGACGAATGCGAGTGACGCTTTGCAACCAGTTGATTCGGCGCAGTTCCGCAACCAGATAATCATCATCATTATTTAACTGCATGTAATACTCGCCTTCACTGCGAGCGTAACGCGCGAGGGCTGTTTCGGAACTCACACGCGCGGCTTCGTGATAATGATGAATGACGTGGGCCAACTTCCCTTCACGCAACGCGATGTCGGCTAATCCGATCCTGGCTTTAAAGTTCGCCCCGTCCAGATCCACCACTCGTTGCAGCGCGCGGCGGGCGTGATTAGCGTCACCACACTCGAGAAAACTCTCGCCAATCAAAGGCAGTAGAACCACGTCGTTCTGTGCGCGAATACTCGCCAGTCGCAAAGCTGCCCGCGCACGCGACAACAGACGCGCATCTGACTGCGCACTCGCCTGCGATCGTAACAGTCTGGCAAAGTCGTAAATGAGCCACGCGCCGTGCGGCTTTACATTGAGTGCGCGACGAAAAGCTTCACCGGCTTCACGCAGGCGGCCTGATACTCGTAGTTCGTTTCCGAGTCGACGAAGCAGACGCGCTCTCTCGAGATCTTCAGGTGTTGCCGGTGTCTCGGGAGTGACCGGATTCCGTTTGAGCTTGCGGCCGAGTTTAAAATCCGACTTCGTAACGTCCAGCAGATCTGACGAAGCGAGTTGGGATAACTGTGCTTTTCGATTGAGGAAACGCGGGTCGTTGAGATAGTCGCGCAAGTCGCGGCTGCGATTGTCCAATTTGCTTTCGTGGATCAGCGGAAACAGTTCCCGCACCAGCTTTCTGTAATCACGCCCGCCGGAAACGAGTACAAACTCTTTACCCTTTCCGGTGATCTGTGTTCGATAGCGATAACGAACACGCCCGCCGCGACGGAGCGTGCGAACTGCCTGCGTTTCTACCGTTTCAAAGTCGTCGATTGCGATTTGCTTACGGTAACCAAAAAACAAATTGAGAAATGATGCGAGAGGTCCGTGACGTCGCAGCGAAGTGCCATCAAACGCGATACGATCACTAAGTGCAAACACCGGCACAATCAGCCAAGCCACAGCAAGCATGATCACGGCAGTCAGATCGTAGCCGGCTCGCATGATGAGTGCCGCCGCAAATGACATGACGCCGGCAACAGCGAGATAAGGACCGGGCGAGACTCGTACGCTGGCGATCGTGGATTGTGGGAGAGCGCGCTCTCGTTCTTCCTGCACCTCCGTGAGTGCCGGCAGGCTATTAAGCTCTTTGGTCTCGTTCATTTCTTTATCGTTCGCGAGGACAATCGATCGGCAGCTCAAATGCGAAACTCCCACGCGATCCGCCCGGTTCAGTGTAACGCAAGTCAGCCAATTGAACGAGAGTGCGAGTGGCGCAACCGGGATCGGCGAGTTGCATGACGGGAAATCTCGCGAAGCCCAGAAATACACGAGCAGGTCGTTGCTGCGAAACTGTATTCAACAAGTTTGCGGCTGGTTTTGGGTAACGCACGGGTGTCTCAAGGGAGCTATCGCCAACCAGGCCAAGATCAAATCGATACATAGCTCGATCGGTTTCGAAAACACAGTCCCAGCGAAACGGATTCGCAAGCCTCGGCATCGCTGCAAGTCTCGCGACTGTTTCGCCGTTCGCTGTCGCCATTTTCGCTGCCTCTTCACTCCCCCGAGCGATCGCTGTGGAGTGAGCGAAGCCCAGGAATGTCCAGTAACAAACCACGAGCGTAATCGCAACGAATGCGATACTGCTTCCCCAACGTTCTCTCGCACCCTTCACAAAAAGAACGATCAACGCAATCAGCGCCACTATCCATAAGAGCGCAATGAGGCGTGGATTGGGCAAAGCATTGCTTCGTGGGCTCGCGATGATCAGGAAAGTGAGTCCCGCCGCGATAATGGCCCAGATAGTTTTGTAAAATCGCGTTTTCGCTGTTAACAGAAACGCCGCGCCACCAAGAATCAGCCAGAGGAATGGATCAACAATGAAGACAAGATCGCCGTAAGACCACTTCTGACTCCAGGGCAAAAAGAACCGGATCCCGTAGTTGTTGGTCCAATCCAATAACGGGTGCGTCGCGCTCGCAATAAACGAGGCAATCAGTAGTCCTTTGAGTTTTGTTTGTGGTGCTTCGTTTCGAAAACGTGATCCTATGCGGTCGACGGCATAGAAGATTAGTGGCAACAAGAAGGCCAGACCGATTACACCAACGATGGCGTGAGTAATGCCCCGATGATGTTGGAGGAAGTCCCAACGATCTCCAAAGGCGAGCACGACAATGTCTGCATCAGGTGCGTTGGCAGCGAGCACGCAGAGGGTCGTCGCGCCGGGAGACAATCTGTCCAAACCCGCTTTGGCTACAGTGATTCCGAGGAGTGAATGGGTAAGATTGTCCATGGAATCAAAGATTGGGTGCCCCTTGGAGTGCGCCAACTTGTTGGCGCTTTGGCTTATTACCAAAGCGGTGCCAAGGCACCGCACTCCAAGGAGACGTTCGATTTCACAAGAGTTTTATCCAGCCAACGAAGGAATCTCGGGCGGAAGTTGACTGTAACGATCCGGATCGAGTTTCTGGAGTTCTTCTGCCGCCTCACGAGCGGCTGAGGATTGCGGCACCGGCTGATTGTCAGGCCCTTTTGCTTTTCTGGCCGCGTCTACAATGTTGAATAGCAGGTCGGCAGCTTCTTTCTTCTTACCCTGCTTCTCATAGACTTTGGCGAGGCGAAGATTGGCAGTTTCCGTAGTTACGGTTGCGCTGTTGAGTCTCACCAGTTCGCTGTAAAGACGTGCAGCGTCGTCGAGCTTGCCGTCACTCTCGTTTGCCTGTGCGAGAGCAAATTTTGACAGTGCGGCCACATCGCCACTGCTGTTGTTGGCGAGTTCTGTCAACTCGCTGATTCCCTTCTGGCGATCAACGACCAGACGGTTTGAAGCGATAAAGTACCGCGACTCTGATTTGTACGGCTCGCCGTATTTCGCGGCCACTTTCTCAAACTCGGCGATTGCTTTCTCAGCCCGTTCTTTTTCAGTCGAGAACGTCACCTCAGTGCTGCCCGGCAGAGGGCTGGGCGTAACAGCGGCTGTAGTGATATTTATCGCCCGACCGAGGGCTTGGCGCGCTTCGTCGTTTTTACGGTTATTCCACTTAACAAACAGGATAACCAACACGCTGGCCAAAATAATCCCGCCCAATGCATATAGAATCGTGCGTCCTCGACCCTCCAACAGGTCGCCCAGACGGTCCAGATAGCTCATAGTCGTGTCGCGAAAGCGGTCATGTTGGAGCTCACGCGCACGTTTTTTCTTATACTTTGCCACTTGTTTTCCTCTTGCAAGCCTACGTAGTCGGCCGCGTTCTCTTGGGTGTATGATTAGCGGAAAAAGAGTCACTCTAATGGCCCGTGTAAAAACTTGTCAAGAAGCGGCAAACTGTAGTATCAGCCCCGGTGAATACATCTAAGACACGGTATGAAATTTTTTTTGAAACATCGGGAACAAAAGGCTGGAGGCGGTTGTCTAAGGGGAAGCCTGTCCGGGAAAGGGCAAAAATCGTTAACTGCTCCGATTCCCGCCCCAGGGGGTGATCAGTGAGCTACGGAGAACCAATTGCTCTCCACGGGCAAATGGAATTAGAGCAGGTTGCTCCCGCGACCGTGGTTGAAGCCCGGCCACAGGCTGACGCTCAGTTCATTGAAAGATTAAAGCGAGGCGACGCCTTAGCCTTTGAAAAGCTGGTGCAGGAACGGTCCGGTGAGATTTATGGGCTGCTCTACCGGCTTACTGAAAACGCCGAAGAAGCACGGGACCTAACCCAGGAAACATTCCTGCGAGCATTCCAGAGCATTGGTCATTTCAGAGGCGAGTCGGATCTGCGGACCTGGATCTACCGGATCGCAATCAACCAGGCCCGTAACCGTTGGCGCTGGTGGCGTCGCAGGCGTCGCGAGTCGACTGTTTCCATCGACGCACCTGAAATAGGTTATGGACGACTTGGCCTGGTGGCGACACTTAGATCTCCAACCGCCAAGGATCCGGAACAGGACGCAATCGCAAGCGAACGAGAACGAGCTTTAATGAAGGCTTTGAGTAGCTTACGCCGTGTTTATCGTGAAGCTGTCGTTCTCAGAGATATTGAAGGTTTTGCATATGAGGAGATCGCTACGACGCTGGAGATTAGCGTCGGCACAGTGAAATCCAGACTGGCGCGAGGTCGCCAGGAACTCCGGCGAAAGCTGGAAGGCTCTTTGTAATCGGATGGCTGATCCGCCCCGGCTCACGAAACTCGGTGCCAAATGGGTCGAAGTGAAAAGCGGCGGGCTCAAGGCTTCCGTAGTGGCATGATGAGGGCGTATTGAAAACGTGGCCAGCAACACCCGTTGAAGCATCGCTCACTTCAAGCCTGAAGGGGTTGCCCTAAACTTGTCGAAGTTGCTTCTTTAACAAAGGGAGCAGCCGGGGTCGGTCAGCCATCCGAAGCTTAGGCAATTGAAATGTCTTTAATGTCGTGCGAAGAAACCAGACAGGCGCTTTCGTCATACATTGACGACTGCGTATCTCTGCCGGCTCGAGTAGCGATCGATGAGCACTTTGATCGATGCCCTGTGTGTCGAGCAGAAGTTGCTGACTTGCGTTCGTTGACTCGGAGTTTGAGTTCGCTGGCGCGACCGAAACCGCCCGTTGGCCTTGCCGACACGATTTCTGATCTATTGACGATTGAGGCAACTGCTCGACAGGCAATCAAGCCGTCGTTTAGTGTTCGGGTTGCGCGTTTCCTTGAGCCACGGGTGATGCCTTACACGGTTGGTTCCTTCGCCTCGGTCATTCTGTTCTTTCTGATGTTCATTGCGCTGCGTCCGCATTTTGTGGCACTGCGTGAGGCTGCGTTGTTAAATAACACCAGCAGCAGCAGCATGCTGCGTTATGAACCGGGATACAACATTTACCAGCCTGTCAGTCGCCAGGATTTTGCCGATAGTCGAGCGCCTTTTGGAGAACAATCTCCGAGCCTGGATCCCAGCGGTGCTTTGGCCGCTTTGACTCGTGCTTATTCGCAACCACACACCCGTCACTACGTAGACGCTGACGACATGATTGTCGTTACGAACGTGTTTAGTAACGGTGCGGCCTCACTGGCGGACGTGGTCCAACCTCCCAAGGACAAACGTATGCTCGCTGAGTTTGAATCCGCCCTGCGTCAGAGCGCCGCGTTTGTCCCCGCAGCTTACGATCGCCGTCCTGACACCATGCGCGTCGTGATCACACTCGGTCCCAAAGTTCAGGTTGACAGTCGCAACTTCTAGAGCGCCAGTCCCGCTAAAAGTCCCGCTAAATTTTCTTATTGACACTCGTCCACAGTAGGCGTAGAGTGCCGCCGTCTCAGGCGGTTTATGTTTTCGTTGGCCCAGCGCTCCTCCCAGCGAGCCGAACAGTTTTGATCATCCCACTAATAGCCCATTTGTGATTCGTTAAAGTCCTCGCATCCCCCTCAGGCATAACGAGTCGTTTTCGTTACCTAAATGTTATCGGAGACTTCTCATGTCTAAGATCGCTCAGAACTTCACACTGCGTCTTATTCTGTCTTTCACAATCTGTGCTTCGTTATTGTCGGTGCCGGGTGTTTCGCTGCTGAGCGAAGCCTCTCAAGGCCAGGGCCAGGGCGCTGGTCGCGACGCACGCCCGCGACCCAAGAAACCAGAGGGCACGCTGCCGGATTTGGAAGAGGTCAAAAAGGAATCAAATGTGGAGCATGAGGCACCCCCGCCGATTCCTTCCACCGTACGGGCGAAACGGAATGAAGGTAAGCCGTGGGATGGGCGGCGAGTGGGTGATCCGGAGCCGCCGCAGCGACAGCATGATCACGCTACAGTTATCGAGAAGCGCACGCGCCGTGCTCACGCACGCAGGCGAGTAAGTCCACCGACGGCCGTCCCTGACGATCAGTTTGTGCAGAATTTTTTCACCTGGGCCCTGATCCGCAGTGGTTCCAGTAGCGAAAGCACTTACTGGTACGACCAGTTGCGGGTGGCCTACGGCCAGGGTCAGGAGTCACTGAAGCTGGCGGCCATTGAGTTAGGCCGCACGCTGTTTGAATCGGCAGAATATGCCGCACGCAACCGTGACAACCATTGGTATGTCTATGATCTCTACAAGGCCTACCTGATGCGCGAGCCGGATGCCGGGGGCTGGGTGACCTGGGAAGCGACAGCGGCCACCAATGGACGCGAGTACGTGAGGCGCGGTTTTGAAGAGTCAACTGAGTTTGCCACGTTACTAGCGGGTATGACCCCAAACGGCTCTGCTACCTCGGTCGCTGCCTCTTTGATCTCAGCGCGCGTTGATCCGCGCAATCAACCTGGCCATGGGATGATGACGCGAGACGCGAGTT
>DASTVU010000018.1:0-6978 GCA_035758935.1 Pyrinomonadaceae bacterium
GGTAAAACCATCTGAGAACTAATAGCAAAGCGCCAACAAGTTGGCGCACTCCAAGGTGGCGTCTTACCAACGCAGCAGGAATTCTCTCAGCTGCTCGTACATTTCATCGAACGAATCCGCACAAAACAGCACCGCCTGAAAGTGAGTCGGGTCGTAGACATTGTTCGCGGCCACATCGAGATCCAGGGGTCTCAGCTCAGCCTTGTGCATCTCCGCCAACTCTCCTGCCGACGATAGCAATCCAGTACCGTAAGCCTTGATCCCACCGTTCTCGCGCAATACACCAAACTCGATCGTGAACCAGTAGACACGCGCCAGCCGATCGAGTTCGCTAGCATCGGTCGTGCGGCTGACAGCTTCGCCAAACAGACGATTGAGTTCTGCGAAGCGGCGGCTCGCAAGCGTCACAGCATGGCCAATGATTTCATGAGCGACGTCTGGCTCCGGCGTGTAGAGCGGCGTCGAGTGGTGACGAATGTATTGTGTCGAAAGAAATACACCGCGTGCGAGGGACTCGAGAAATATGCGTGGCTCGACCAGTCCCGCCACGGGCTCGAGCCGAAAGCCGCTGATGGCTTCTACTTTGCGGCTGACTTCATCTAGCTGCGGAATGCGGTCGGTGTCGAAATCGAGTCGCTCGAGACAGGCGAGATACTCTGCGCAGGCGTGCGCGCGGTGCGCAGGTCCAAGTGCTTTCCAAATCGTCTTCCACACACCGTGTTCAAGATCGGTATAAGGCGCAGTCGGAATTGGTGAACCCGGTTTGTAACTCATCGCAATCTCAGCGATGGCATTGCGGCGGGCACGATACTCGTGATCACGAAATCCCGGATGGTCCGGATCGAGCTGCACGAGTCGCATATCGCCATGGTCGAGTAAAACAGTTTGTGGTTCAGTTACTGTAATCATCTTTGGTTCACCTCGCTTTTCCTTCGTGGGCACAAAAAAACCGGCCACCAATCCGCCTGGGATTGATGGCCGGTTTTAGGAATCTTGTCTTTGGTGCTACATCGTCAACACGCGCCGACAGCCCATCGCCTGACCGTCCCTCCCAGTGGAGAGCGGGCCGTAATAGTAATAATAGCGATGCAGGCTCAGGCTCATAAGACGCTTGGCATTATAGGCCACAGATCCGCGTTGATCAAGAACTGATCCGTGTCATCCGTGGCTCAAAACCGCAAGGTTTGGCGCGATTTAAAGAATTCGGCCCAGGGATCGCCCTTTTTCTTCAACAGTTCCGGCACATTTGTGATCGTGAAATCCCTGATCTTCACACCCTTCTCGATCTGCTTCCAGGTCAACGGCATCGAGACCGTCGCGCCGGGCTTTGCGCGTGCAGTGTAGACCGCCGCCAGACTCTTACCTCGCGCATTCTGCATCCAGTCCACATAAACCTGCGTGCTCTTACGCTTCGCAATCGTCCTCTCCACCGTTGCGATCTTCGGCGCGCGATGCGCGACCTCAGTGGCTAAGAGCCGTGCAAACTCCGCCACCTTGTCGTATTCGTTTGCCGGCTTCAGCGGTACATAGATATGAATGCCGGACGATCCGGAAGTCTTCGGGAACGCTTGCAAACCGATCTCATCCGCAACGGCTTTCACCACGAGTGCAACCTGCAATACGTTCTCCCACGGCGCACTTTTTGGATCGAGATCGATTGCGATCCAATCCGGCTTATCGAGACGTTTGAGTATCGAGTGCCACGGGTGCTGTTCGATCGTTCCGAGATTGACGAAGTGCAAAAGCGAAGCGGTCGTGGAATAGACACCGTAGTCCAACTGACGGCCTTCCTGATTCGTGAGCCTCGCAGTCTTGATGAACTCCGGGGCGCTGTCGAGGTCCTGCTGAAAGAACATCGGCGCCTTTATCCCGCGTGGATAGCGCTGCAGGATGGCGGGCCGGTCCTGAAGAAACGGCATGATGCGATCGGCGACGTGCAAATAGAAACTAAGCAGATCAAACTTCGTGAGTTTCTCATCGGGCCAGTAAATGCGGTCCAGGCTCGTAACTGATACCTGCTCTCGTCCAACTTTCAGGAGCAGGTCGCCTTTTGGACGCTTTAGACTCAGAAATTCATCAACTGTGACAACAGTGCCACCTTTTTGACGAGTTCGTTTTACTTCAGACACCTTGATCTGTTCTTTTGGCATTATCAGATACCTTAGCTTGGAGGTTTTACGATGCGAACAATAATTCTTGGTCTCATCTTAGCAACACTTCCCGGCCTCCTCCTGCAACCAACAGCAGCAACGGTAACCTACAATCTCGACGCCAGCCAGAGTAAATTCATGGCCCACGCAAACCGGAGTGGCCTGCTGTGGTTCAAAGGACATAGCCATCATCTCGCGGCGAGCGAATTCACCGGACAAGTCGAGCTTACACCCGATACGATCACTCCTGCATCGTTGCGACTGGTAGTTAAAGCCGCGTCACTGCACGAGACCGGCGCTGACTTCACCGATGCACAGAAACAGATCATCAACAAAGAACTGAAAGACATCGTGCTACATCCGGATCAGTATCCGGACATTACTTTTCAGAGTACTAACGTAACTGTGAAGACATCCGCGCCAGGCCGTTATGACGTGAAGATTGATGGAAACTTAACGCTGCATGGCGTCACAAAACGGATCATGATTCCGGCAGTAGTTACACTCAGTGGGAACAATCTTCGCGCGGTAGGTGAGTTCAGTATCGATCGCGATGATTTTAAGGTGAAAGCGACGTCAGCGTTCCACGGTATGGTGAGAGTCGATGACGACGTAAAGTTTGAGTTCGATATTGTGGGCCACAGATAACCGTTAGGTTATCGCGACGTTTGGCTGCGACACTGCGGTATCGGCCTTTACCGATTCTGACGGCACGTAAAAAAGAATCCGGCCACAGTTATCACACGTAATGATTTCCTCACCACGACGGATTTCAGACATTACCTGTGGTCGCAGCGACATGAAGCATGCGGTACACGAACGATTGCGAGCTTCCGCGACTGCCACACCGTCACGAATGCGAGCTTTGATTCGCGAGTAAAGATTACTCATTGGCTTCGGCAGACTCGCAAACAGTTCTTCGCGTTCTTTGCGGGCTGTCACTAATCGTTCCGCACTCGTTCCGGTCTCATCGTCAAAGGATTTCAGTCGTGCCTCTCGATCCGAATTGAGGCTGGCAATCTCGTCTGCTCTTTCACTCAAGGCTGCTTGTGCCTGATCGAGCTGCTCCATTTGTTCGAGAATCTGCGTCTCTAACGCGGAGATCTGTTTGCGGGCTGCATCAGCTTCACGAATTGCCGCGGTGTACTCGTCCGGCTTCTTTGACGACATCAAGTTTCGTTCAGCTCTTTCGGCCCGGCCCTTCTGTTCGACGACCTCGATTTCCAGTTTCGCGCGCGCGTGTTTGGCTTCGTCGCGGCGATTTTCCAGTGCTCTAATTTCAAAGGCGCGCTGATCGAACTCTCCTTCGATCGCTGCGCGCCTTTCGGGTATCGCTTCCTGGTCTTTTTCTAGTTTTCGTATGGTCGTATCAAGATTCTGCAAAGCGATTAACTGCTGCAATTCCGCTTTCACTCTATGCACTCCTTAAAAGATCAGGACTATAAATGACGGCTTTCATCGCTTACGGATCATCACACAACCACTGCATTTGACGCAAGTATCCACAGATTACACAGACAAAATCTGCGTAATCTGTGGACTGAGCTTTTTTAACCTAATTAAATAGGACCCTGGGGACCTCGGATTCGCACCCGGGGCGTCATCCGAATCCGCGGCATCTGGACGTTGATAGCCGGAATGGAAGGGATGACGATGTTGGGCATGGCGATATTGATATCGGGAATCGCCGGAATCTCGATTCGCGGAATCACGATGCGACGCCCGATTTGCGGGTTACCCAACGTTCCCGTTCCAACACCTTCTCGCGGTGTAACTTGAATAGTTTGCTGCGACTTGTTGCGAATGATCGTGAGCGTAACGTCCCCCTCTTTCTTGCGACTGATCACCCGCGAGATATCGCCCGGAGAATCGACAGCTTCACCATCAACAGCAGTTATCACGTCACCTGCTTTGACACCTGCTTTGGCCGCTGGTCCATCTTCGGTGACTGCGGTCACGAGCGCACCTTTGCCATCGGCGATGCCAAAATAGTCTGCGAGCTGTTTGGTGAGCGACATCGTGCTCACGCCGATGCGACGGCTGTTGCTCAGGAAGAACGAAAAGTTTCCATCGTTTTGGAATTCCGGGAAGTTATGTCTGTTTAGCAACGGGGTTTCCCATTTAAATCCTTTCAGGTCGGGACCTTCCCACTTAAAGATTCTCGGTTCGCCGCCGAGCAGATTCTGGGCCATGTTCGTGTTGTTGCGTTTGCCGATGGTTGCAGTAACTTCCTGCTCGCTGCCGCCACGACTTATCGTAACTTTCACTGACTGGTCCGGAGACAGTTCAGAAACGAGGCGATTGAGTTTGCGAACGCTCGAGACGTTCTCGCCGTCGAGTCGCAGGATGACGTCGTCCTTGCGCAAACCGGCTTTCTCGGCTGGGCTGTCTTTGATGACCTGGGTCACTCCAACGCCGCGCACCTGGTTCACGCGATACCGGCTCATGTTCTCGCGGCTGATATTTTCGGCGTACACACCCAAAAATCCGCCGCCCTCAATAAAGATGGAAAAGTTCTGGTCAAAAGGTTCGTCAGGCGGGTCAGGAGGCGCCGGCGGCGTGGTCTGCTGCGCCACGGCGATTCCTGCGGTCAGAATTAGAGCAAGCAGGAGACCGATAGGATATTTTGCTTTCATTTCGAGTTTCCTCCGGAAGAGTTTTGCTCTTTCACGCAAGGCCTGTGAAGCGGTTCCAAAATTATGCGCCTCCTAACTAAAGGGGCTTATAGACTTCCGTCTGTCCGCTGAGTTCGTAGGCGATCTTGCTTTCGGAGTGGGCCATATCGAGGTGGGCGACGGCTTCAGAAACCGACAAAAAGCGGTGAACATCGTCGGCATTGGGAAACATTTTCAGTGCGACGTCCCAGGCAGTGACGCCATTCTTGGCGACTAATCCAATGACCTGTGCCTGCCGGTCCTGAAAAGCCCGGTAGTAACGATGGAAGAGTTCTTCAAAATCTCGTATGGGTTCTCCATGTCCGCCATAAACGAGCGTCGGAGACAGAGATCTCAAGCGCGCCAGACTCACCATGTATTCCGCGAGCGATGGGAAGCGCCGTGAAGGATCGATCGGGTCCGGCGACAACACCGGATTCGGCGTGATCCGCTTCAACACGCAATCGCCGGCGATCACCGTGCGATCTGCTTCGCGAAGAAACGAACACGACCCGGGCGTGTGACCGGGCGTGTGAAGAATGCGCAGACTGCCCGATTCAAACTCGAGTTCGGCGTCGTCCCAAAGCGACGTGTATTCGTCGTCGCCGAACGAGTCGGCATACCGGCGCATGTAATCGTAGAGCCCACGCATGCTCTCGATCTCGCTGTCAGGCACACCCGCGCGAACCAACAGCATACGATGCTCTTCGTATTGAAGACGGCTGTGAAGATGTCCGGTCTCCCAGTTGTGAACAAACACTTCCGCATTCTTTGCTTCGTCACGCAAAGACTTTGCGAGCCCACAATGATCTTCGTGCGCGTGAGTGAGTACGATGCGGCGTAGATCGGAAACTAGAAAACCCGCTGCGCGCAAACCGGCGCGCAACGCTTCGATCGCTTCTTTAGTCTTCGGCCCGGTGTCGATAATCGTCAACGGATCTTCGGCGATCAGATAGACGTTTACCGGGCCAATATAAAAAGGCGTAGGCAGTGAGATAGGAACGACGCGCACCAGTTTTGTGTCTTATGTGCCTTTTTCTGGCTAATAGATCCACTTGTTGGCGGCGATCATGTCGTCCGCGATACGCTGACGCGCAGCAATCGTGTTCATCGGCTGCAACTTTGTGAAACGCCGCAGCGCAGCTAACAACGTTCGCAGCTCATCGCCTTCGGACATTCCCGCCAGCGTGCTCTTCGCTCGCGTCTCAATACGTCCGACAGCGTCGTTGCAGAACACACGCGTCATGTCGAGATAGCGTGCAGCAGCGGTTTCGCCTTGCGCAGCGGCGAGCTTTCGCGCACGCAGGATCGCGGTCTCCATCGCGTAAGTGTCCATAATGATGTCGGCGATTCCCATCAGAATTTCCTGCTGATCGCCAAGTTTCATCATGTACTTTTGCGCCGCGGTACCAAGCGTCATCAACGCAACTTTCTTTGCGTTTGTGGTGAGCTTCTCCTCTGTTGCGAGAAGCGTGTCGTCGTCGTCAAAACCCTGAATCTGTGGCGACAACACTTCATCCATCAACGCCTGTGCAGCAGGTAGCAGCGCCAGGTTTCCACTCAACGCACTCTTCATCAAGCGGCCCGGAATCAACATGCGATTGATCTCGTTTGTGCCTTCGAAGATGCGATTGATCCGCGAGTCGCGGTAAGCACGTTCCGCGGGATAGTCTGCGGAGTAGCCATAGCCGCCGTAGATTTGGACCATCTCATCGACGACGAAATCACAGTACTCCGAGAGTGCGACTTTAATGATCGAACACTCCGCGGCGTACTCTTCGATCGCACGCAGGCGCGCATCCATGTCCTTTGAGTCAACTGCGCCGACGCCGGCCTCGATCATTCCGAGTGTGCGATAGATCATCGACTCACCGATCCACGTGCGAATCGCCTGTTCGGCGAGTTTCGCCTTAATCGCACCGAACGATGAAATTGATTTGCCAAACTGATGGCGCTCATTCGCGTATCGAACCGATTCATGGACCATCAACTTCATACCACCGACGCACATCGCACCCAGTTTGAAGCGGCCAATGTTCAGCACGTTGAACGCGATCTTGTGACCTTTGCCGACTTCGCCGAGCAGATTCTCGACAGGCGTTCGAACATCCGAAAGCACGAGCGCCGTCGTGCTCGATCCCTTGATGCCCATCTTGTGTTCTTCGGCGCCCGAG
>DASTVU010000019.1:0-3294 GCA_035758935.1 Pyrinomonadaceae bacterium
TCTTTCCTTAGGAAACCATCGTGCTTTTCGTTCTCTGAAGATCTTCTTTTCACCATGCGCTTGCGAGCGAACCGGATAATGCTTTAGTAAAAATCGGAAGGGATAGGCGCGTCGGCCGTTGAATCGGATCTCATGACCTCCAGACTCAGCCAGTGAAACGCGTCGCCCAAGATTCTTCCAGGCCCTGGTCCTTATAGATTGACCCGGGCGATCCGTGAATTCAAAATATTTGAAGTACGCTTGGAAATCAGCGCCTACGGCGAAGTTGTTGTCTACCGGATAAAACGTTGCCATTGAGAAATCGATACAGTTGAAACCTTTGCGATCAACCTTGAGGATCGCGTCTCTTAAACTGAATCCGGGCCATGGAGAGGTTTCGATCTCGTCGACGTCCTGAAAGAGGAACCAATCTGCTTTGATCTCTTCAGTAATCTGCCCGAGTCTTGAGAGGATGTCTTTCCAAAGGTAGTGACTCGGCGGCCCTTCGTGAGGAAACTTCTCTATAGCTATGAGTCCTTTTCCGAGAAACTGACTGGCGAACTCGACCGTCGAATCAGTGGACCAGTTATCAATCAGATACACTTCCAAACCCTGCTTGATTAGATAATCGAGACAAGGCGCTATGATGTCCTCTTCGTTGTATGCGGACATCAGGGCCACCACGCGAAAATCAGAATTGTCAGGCCGTGAAACGGCGGTCTCTGTGCCGTTCACCATTGCGGTACGATTAGCAGACCGCGCTTTCGGAATCATTTCTTCAAACATCTGTCGATACGCTCGCGACCGAAGCGACCAATCCCAGGCTTGAATGTCTTGTTGCATTTGCTTCGACATCGCGCGCAGTAAATTACTATCGTCGCGAAGCATACGTAGCATGCGAGCAATATCATCGACGTCGCGTTCGACAAAAAAACCATTAACCCCATCGCGTACCAGCTCGGGCATATTACCGACGCGCGTCGTCAACAATGGCACACCGCACGCGGCTGCCTCCAAACATGGATTAGGTGTACCTTCGTTGCGACTGGCGCAAACGTACACATCCAGGGAGCGATAGAACTCGCGCATTTCTTCAGGCCCGCGCCACTTATCTTCCCGCGCCGCAGTAAGCAATTCTACTCGTTCAACCGCGGCTGCCGCGGGCGCAATAAATTCGTGGTAACCGCGATAACCGGGTCCCATGTTTGTCAGGCTGCCGGCCCACCCGATCCGTAACAGAGGAGACGTGGCTTTGGTCGTGGCAGGACAATAAAACGTTGTGTCCACACCGTTAGGGGTGTAGAACGTCGGAAGTTGAAGCAACGGCTGATACTGGCGGTACAGAAGGAGATTATGTATGAAGACTCCACTAGCAAAGTCGCGAATGACCGCTAATCCTGGCTCTCGTCTTTCGTCGTCTAACTCGAAGCTGGATGAGATTCCTACTAATAGCTTGTGCCGGTTACGTCTCAGGACGGGGGTGAGTGGCTGCAACGCTTTGAACTGGAACCAGTAGTACAAAACGATTAGCGTAGCCTGATTGAGATCCTCTTCTGTAACGTCAGATTGATAGCACAAACGACAATCGTATTCGCTGCCGAGCAACCTCATCAGGTTACGCGACTTGAAATCGTGAGCCCAATTAGGACGATCGACTATGAAGAGTAAGCGCGGAATGGATGAAGTCTCAGGCACAAGCTCTCGTCCTTTAATTATCCTGGTGTTGCTGGGAATATTGGCTGCGGGAATCGCACACTGGTCCATGTCGTCAGACATCGGCGTCACTCCCGACTCAGTAGTTTACTTGAGCGCCGCTGATCGGCTGGTAGAAGGAAAAGGCCTTACACCGATTGGCTACCATTTTGCCCCAGCTATACCGAGCGGTCAGCCCCTGGCCATCTTCCCCCCGGCGTATCCGTTACTCCTCGCATCGACTAGTCTGTTTACGAGTGACAGATTAGCCGGCGCAAAATACATACACTCATTCTTGTTTGCAGCAAATGTTTTTTTGCTTGGCCTTATCATTTACATTTCGAGTCGCTCGCTATGGCCCGCATTGTGTGCGATGGCTTTATTCCAAACCTCTTTCCCGCTGCTTAGCACCTACACGATGGCTCGGTCTGAGCCACTCTTTATGTTTTTCCTTCTATCCACCTTGCTGGGAATGGTCTTTTACATTCAGAAACGTCAGCTCTGGCTCTTGCTAGCTTGTGGGATCGCGGCGGCTGGCGCGTTAATGACGCGTTACGTCGGTGTCGTCGTTCTATTGCCGCTTGTTTTGACACTTCTTTTGCAAGACGGCCCATTCCGTCGTCGATTTAAAGACGGCGTGCTGGTAGCAGGAGTTGCGCTTCTACCGCTCGTCGGATTGCTCATCCGCAACAAGTTGACCACCGGCTCATCCACGGAACGCTCGTTTGCTTTCCACTAGGTCGGGCTGGTTGAAGCGAGGACTTTTGTTGATTCTCTAATGCTTCTCATCACTCCATATTCTTTACCCGGTTTTGTGAAGCTGTTGCTGATCACGATTGCCGCGGGAGTCGTCGTTTATTCGTTGTGGATGGGCCTCCGCGGTCAAAGTGGTCCAGCCAATCGTTACATCAGGTTCTTTTCGGCAGTCATAGTCGCCACTTATGTGATGTTCCTTGCCGCTTACAATTCATTTGCCAGTGCCCTGGTTGATCTTGGACCAAGGGTGGCACTCCCGGTTTACGTATTCGGGATGATTCTCGTCTTTTCGCTTATCGAGAGGCAGAGCGCCTTTGGCAGGCGACGCATACTTTTCTGGTGCGGTGTTTTTTTGTCGTTTGTTTTATTCAGCGCCAATGTGCGACCCGCAGCATATTGGATCTCGTACAGACATCGTGAGGGGGAGGGATTTACAAGTCGCGCCTGGAGAAATTCGGAAACTGTAAAATTTCTGAAGGCTCTTCCACCGCAAACAGTGATTTCCTCGAACGCTGCTGATGCGTGCTACTTATTTATAAATCGTGAAGTGTTGCGTCTTCCCGCCAAATACGATTCCACAAATGGGCGCGACAACACAGATTTTAGCGCACAGATGGAGGCGTTGCGGGATAATCTTAACAATAATCACGCCGTTGTTATTTATTTTGACAGAATCAACTGGCGATGGTACTTGCCGACCCGAAATGAGTTGGAAGACTCATATAAATTACCGGTGGTAACACGCTTCGCAGATGGCGTCGTATACGGCGCTGAATAAAACAGAATGGCCATCGCACGTACTGTAGGGGCGGCCCTCCGTGGCCGCCCGTGGTTTAAGCTAAACTGATTCGAGAATCGGCAGTCTCG
>DASTVU010000020.1:0-2368 GCA_035758935.1 Pyrinomonadaceae bacterium
AGCTTCGCGCACGATTTCGGAGAAAGTTCGTGAGCCATCAAACGAATTTAGAATGTACGAAAGTGTGCCGGAGAGCACACCCTCGATCTTGATGATTTGATCTCCAGTTTCGATTAGACCACGAAGCGTGTGAATGATCGGGAGTCCGGCGCCGACGTTTGTTTCGTAAAGAAAGTATCGTTGATGTTTGCGTGTTGCTTCACGCAGGCTGCGGTAAGCCGCGAGTGGACCGGAGTTGCTCTGCTTGTTCGGTGTGATGATGTTAATCCCTCTCGACACCCAGCTCTCATAATGCTGTGGCATATCGGCGCTCGCCGTTGCATCGATGATCACTGCATGCGGCAAGTGATCTGCTTGTACGTGATTAACGAACTCTTCGATGTCTGCATTAGACGAACTTTGGTTTAACTCATCGCGCCAATCATCGAGAGGAATCCGTCTGTCATGAAGGATCATCTTCCGGCTGTTCATGATGCCGCGCACTCGTAGATCGATACCACGTTCGGTGCGAAGCTCCTGAACGCGAGCGGTGAGTTGGTCCAGAAATGTGCCACCGATCAGTCCTGCGCCGATCACGCCGATCGAAAGAGTTTGACTCGAAAGGTAAAAGGCCGAGTGCAGCGCTCGCAATGCTTTGGTTGCTTCGTGCTGTTCGATGACAGCCGAGATGTTACGTTCAGATGAGCCTTGTGCGATTGCTCTTATGTTGACACCTGCTTTGCCGAGCGCGCTAAAAAACTGTCCGGCCATGCCGAGTCGTTCAATCATGCCCTCGCCGACCATCGCGACAATGCAGCAACTTTCTCTTAGATCTACTGTCTGAATCTCGCCTCGTTGTAATTCCGCGAAAAACGTCTGCTCAATTGTTTTCTTTGCAAGTTCAGCCTGCGCCTGCGGCACGGCGAAGCAGATCGAATGTTCCGAGCTCGCTTGTGAAATCATCACGATCGAAACGCCGACAGCCCGTAATGCGCCGAAGAGTTTGTGGGCCACGCCCGGCACGCCAATCATGCCCGTCCCTTCGACGTTTATCAGGGCCATGTCCTCGACTGCTGCAAAACCCTTGATCGGCAGATCGGGCGGTGACGACGCGGAGATTCTTGTGCCGGGAGCTTCCGGTTTGAAGCTGTTTTTAATCCAGACGGTGATGTTCTTCGCAATCGCCGGCGCCATGGTGTTCGGGTGAATGACCTTGGCACCGAAATAGGCGAGCTCTGCTGCTTCCTGGTACGAAAGCTCAGGTATGACGATCGCATCCGGAACGCGACGTGGGTCAGCACTGAATACTCCATCAACGTCAGTCCAGATCGTTACCGAGCCAGCGTTGAGTAATGCGGCGAAGACCGAGGCAGAAAGATCGCTCCCATTTCGTTTTAAGGTTGTCGCCGAACCATCGTGTGTGGCAGCGACGTATCCGGTGATCACGACGAAATTCGCATCAACATGATCAGTTTGCCAAACATCTACATTCTGCTGCGAAAGCTTCCAGTCGATCGCGACGGTGTTGCTGTCAGGTTCGACGATGAGAACAGTGCGAGCATCAAGCCATGTTGACGAATGTCCATTCGCTTCGAGATAAGCGTGCAGCATCTGCGCCGACCACAACTCTCCGTGACCAGCGACAAATTCCATGATGCGTTCGGAAGGTATTCGTGTGATCCAAACACCTCGTAATACTTCTTCGACTGCTTTAAAATCCGAGACGATCGTTTCGCGAAGCGTCTCGGTTTGCGCAGTCGCGAGCGAGAGTTTGTCGATAGTTTCGAGATGTCTCGTTTGAAGTTCCTGGAGTTTAGTTAGATAAGATTCGTTGCGACTGGCGGCGAGCTCCACTGACTGAATGAGATCGTTCGTCACGCCGCTCATCGCAGATACTACAACCGCCACGCGTTCGTCAGACGCATGTGGCAACACGATCTCAGCGGCGGCGCGATATCTCTCCGCGTCCGCTACACTCGTGCCGCCAAACTTGTGAACAATCCATTTCTGGCTCATATGAAGTGTGGACAGGATTAACGAGATTTTCAGGATTTACAAGATAAAAATTCTGTTAAGCTTGTAAATCCTGTTAATCCTGTCAAAGCGAGGTTCCGTCTTGAAGCTAGTAAAGGCTTTTCTACTTCCAATTACTTTCGTGTGCGCTGCTACCGTTACTCTCGCCGCAGACCTGGTCCAAACTGCAAACGGCAATGTTGAAGGCCGCGGTGTACAGCCTTCGGGCGTTCGCATCTTCAGAGGCATTCCGTTCGCGCAGCCGCCAACAGGCGATTTGCGTTGGCGAGAACCGCAACCAGTCGAGAACTGGAAGGGCGTGAGGAAGGCAGTCGACTTTGGCCCACGTTGTATGCAGGCCCGAATCTTCGACGAC
>DASTVU010000021.1:0-2416 GCA_035758935.1 Pyrinomonadaceae bacterium
TCTTACAGCTAATAACAAAGCGCCAACAAGTTGGCGCACTCCAAGGAGGTGTCCAATTCAAGCAGCCTCCTTGTAACACGTGCAAATATAATAAAAGTGGTACACCTGATGTACGGTAATGTCGCTGAGGCTGGCAGGTATCAACTCCACCGGACAGCGATGGATCACGTTGTGACTCGATAATACTTTCCGGAAATAGAGTCTTTCAACAAAGCTGGCCCTGTCGTATAGCTGCTCGTCGAGGAAAAGCACGAGCGCGCGCGGCTTTGCGACGCGAGCCATCTCTTCGAGTGCCAGCTTCGGATTTGTGAAACCATTCAGCGCACCGTAGTTCAAAACGATATCAAATGTGTCGTTCGCAAAGGGCAGGCGTGTGGCATCGCCAAGCACGAGCTCTACCGGCACCTGCCTTTCCTCCATCAGTTTTTGACCCTGCAAGAGCATCGTTTCCGACAGATCGAGACCAGTGTAGTCGGCGTTGAGATTCATCCAGCCGTGGCGATACAACGAATTGCACGTACCCGTGGAGATATCGAGTAGTTGCAACCGATCGCCTCGATTTGAGAGTTCTCGCAAAGCATCGGCATGAACTTCCGGAAAACTTTTCGAAGGTCGGAAGCGGTTTAAGAGAAGAGACAGTTTGACAGGTACAGCCAGCAGCAGCAGGTAGAAAAGGTACGGATGCTTGAACAAGAAGAAACCGATTGCGATGAGGATTAATGCGACAACGATCTGCGCGATCAAACCAAACCCCAGGACAAGAATCGAGCCTAGCAAGTACGCGATGAGCGACAGCAGGAAGAGAACAAACACACCGTAGAACAGCCATTCCTTCCAGGACAATAATGCCGGCCGCGCAGGCAGCGACAAGAACGGCATCACGTGCTGGTAGTAAGTGCCGAGAAAGCCGTTATAAAACTTGTCGCGCAGCTCCTTGTCTTTTTTCCCGAGTTCGCTTTCAACGTACAGACGCGGAATACCGTTGACTGTCGTGTATTCCTTGCCGCAGTGTTCACACTTCCAGACAGTGGATTGAATGCGTAGCTCACTCCGCCGGCAGTTGGGACAAATATATTTGGAAAGGTTCACGATCGCGAGTCGAGCACAGCGTAGCCAATACCGGTCTTACCGAAGCCGTTGCCGTTATAGAAAAGATAAGTGCGGTCTTCGTGTTGGTAAACGTAACAGTATTCCATCATTTCTGAGTCCCAGCCACTCGCCGACCGCTCAATGCCAACCTCATCGTCGCGCCTGGTCCAGTTCAGACCGTCGGTCGATTCGGCATACCCAAGCCTGTAACTCTGCGCCGGATCGGTGCGGTAATCGCGAACGCCGCGATATGAGTAGATCATCTTGTAGATGCCTGCATCTTTGTAAACACACGGACGGCCAATCGCACCGGTTCGTTCGTCGTAATCAATGCAAACACGGTTTGGCTTATGCCACGAGATGGGATCCGACGAATCTGCATACTTGACGTGGTATCGCGGCTCAAGTCGATCACCGGCGGGTTCCCAATCAGTGCACGACACATACCACATTCGCCATTCGCCTTCATCAAGCACACACGGCGCAGTATTGAAGAATGGTTCGTCCAGCGAACGATCAAGTAGTGGTCCCTCTGAAACCTTTTGAAAGGATTCCCCGCCGTCGATGCTGATAGCAAGACCAATCGAAAGATGATAAGGAACGCTAACGGTCACGTTCCAACCGATATAATAGAGATACTTTTTCCCGTCGTGATTCCACAGCCACGAAGGCATGATTCCGCTGTCGTCGAATGATCCGGGTTTGCCGAGTGAGAGTATGGGTCTGTCGTGAACATAAAGCACTTTCTCGGGTTCGTTAGCATCAACTTCGATATACGACGTCTGCGAGCGGCCGTCTCTATCGCGCGTCCCGAAATAGATTCGCAGCACCCCGGCGCGCACTTCATCAACAACCGGAACCGAAGCGTGTGAGACCATCCAGTCGTAGTTATGATCCGGCGCAAAAATGACGCCCTTCTTTATCCAATTCATAATTTCATTAGCCACGGATTTTCACGGATGAACACGGATTCAGACAGGTTTTACCTGTGTTCATCCGTGAAATCTGTGGCTAAAAATTTAGGTCTTTGCTTGATGTCTCGCCCTTTTTCGCGGGATTACCTTTGTAGACGCCCCATGGTTCGGTGTTCAGGACGACTGCTGCGGCCATCGCGATGAACGATCCTTCGGCGATGTGAATACCGTCGCGTATGGTTGCGTTGACACCAAAAAACGCAAATGGCTCTACCGTGCAGTGACCGGAAAGCACGACGTGCGACGTAAACGAAACGTGGTCCTTGATGACGCTGTGATGCCCGATGTGATTGCCGCTCCAGAGGACAACGTTGTTACCGATCGACGTGAACGGCTGAATCGTGTTGTCTTCG
>DASTVU010000022.1:0-4304 GCA_035758935.1 Pyrinomonadaceae bacterium
GTACCTCGCCCTGGCCCACCAGCACGCTCAGACCGACGTTCCGGTATTCGAGCATTACCTGAAGCGTGACCAGCAGAGCCACTATTGCAAACACAGTTGTCAGTAGATGTTTGATACGCAGGCGCTGCTGGTCCAACACCCAGAGAATCAACGCCATGCCGCCGACCACACCGATTACTCGCCGGCTTCCACTTTGCGCAAGAAAAAGCGCCACCACAACGGACAGGCCGATACAGATCAACGTGCGCACGTTGCGCACTCCCAACCGGCGTCCAATTACAACCGTCAGAACCGGAAGCAGATATCCAAAGTATTGCAGGTGATCGAGGAATGCATCCCAACCGCCTAGTTGCCCGCGTCCCCAGGGCGCCTCCCAACGTTGCTGGCCCAGGTAGTGGACCATCTCAAAGACGTTGAAGTTGCACGGCACCGCGAAGTTCAACATGCCAATAACAAAGCACGCGATTGCGAGCGCGAAGTAAGTGTTAATCGGAAACTCCTGCGAAACGGAACTAATCAGTACTTTCGGAAGTCGCCAGGAACGACGAAAAGCTGCGAGCCAAACCACCACGACAAAGATCCCGATCGCGAGAAATGCGGTTCGCACCTGATCGGCAGTGATGTCCTGCATGCCGTAAACGCCTTGCAGCAGGTCGAGTAGAAGCCAATAGATCGGCGCGAGGGAAAGTAAACTTTCACCGCGCAAGAGTGTTTTGGGGCGACGAAATGCGGCCACAAACGGCGCTGTGGCAAGCCCGACAGACATCACGAGCGCCGGGTAAAACAAGGCGCCTTCGGTTGAGGGATCTTCCGGGACGAGAAGGATCGCCACAGTCGTCGCCATGCTGGTGCTCATGATCGCCAACAGCGTCGAGCGGATGGGCGTGACTGCCGTACTTAACGCCGGTCTATGCCAGATGATCTGTTCCGCGTTCAATCCGTTAGCCTCTTCAACGACTCCGCCAACATTTTCAAACTAAACCGATCCTCTACGGCCGATCTCACGGACATCGCGGAAAGCGTCTCCGGCGATCGCAACAAACTCACCAGCGCGTGCGCAATTGCCCGTCCTGAAACTTCCTCGAGAATCACGCCATTGAAACCATCGCGCACGACTTCGCCGCAATAACGCGATGCAATAACCGGCAGCTTCCACGACTGCGCCTCCAATTGCGTTAACCCGAAACCGTCTGAGAGAGTCGGAAAAATAAATACATCCGCGTCTCTGTAATAACTCGCGACCTCGACGCGCGGCGCGACACCAAACCATCTAACCTGCGGGTGCAGTCTTAAACTCTGCGGCACGTCAATCTGAGTTGGACCAACAAACCAGAACTCCACGTGCTCACCCGACAGCAGTTCGACGGCTCCCAGCAACTGGCCTACACCCTTTCTTAAATTTATCTGGCCCAGAAACAGAACTCTCAAAGGACGCTCGGCACTGAACGCACGTGGATAGAGTCGTTGAAGCGAGCCAACGTCGGTGGAGCTTTCGTAAGCAACCGGAATCACCCGAATCTTTTCTGCGGGTATTCCTTCGGCGAGAAGCGCGTCTCTGGACCATTCGGAGTTCACAACGATCTGATCGGCAAGTGCGCACTCGTTGCTCCAGCTTTTCCAGTAATTCGTGGGCGCGGGCTCCCAGTGTTTGTGTTTTATCGGTGATGTTTTGTCGAGGCCCGCAACGATGCGTTCCTCAGCGGGGCCGGGATCGATTTGGCCCAGGACAGTTCGCCAGCCACGGTTTTTAGCAAATTTGAAAATCTCTTCGGCGGCATAACTGTAGGCAAAGACGGTGTGGTTGCCGTTTGTTGATTCGTTTGAAAGTTGAGCGATGGCGTGTTGCTGAAACCATTCGTTGCGACGACTGATCAACTTCCATCCGTTTTCACGTGCGAGAGAGACTCTGAGCTCGAACGTCAGGGCTGCAACGTTCGGAGCTTTAACGCGGGCACCTGCGAGTCCCGGATGGAATCTTCCAGTCAGAGGTTTTTTCCAACTGTGCAGGAGAGTGCCGGGTCGAATCCACAGGTCAGTGATGAATTCGCTCAGTAGCCCACTGACCAGCAGCGCCCGCGGAACCGCGTAATGCTCACGCGCACCAAGCTGACAACAAATCCAGGAGTTCATCGAAGTTTTATCCACAGATTACACAGATTGATTTATTGAATCTGCGTAATCTGTGGATAGAGGTGCGACAATTGGTGCTCTACGCAACGCCAGATACGACCGCACCACGTGCTTGCTGACCGGCAATCGATAGCCACGATTAGCACGCAGATGCGCGGGGATCATCGTTACGCCTTTTAAGATTCCGCGGTGTCGTCCGTGTCGCAATAACCAAAGCAACCGGTTTGCACACTGGCCCACACCAATTCCCCAAAGCGAAACCGGATAACGCAGGTACGCGAGCAACGCGAGATTCGCGATGCTGCCTGCCGTTACTTTCGGATCGCCATGACGCTTCAAGTCAGTGTTGTGAAACACACGCAGCCAGCCAGTGGTCAAAATCCTGCCGCCTTCCGAGTGAAGACGAATCGCAAGATCGACCTCTTCCATTCCGTAAGCGACGGGCAACGGCACGTAACCGCCGGCATCAAGAAAAGCCTGGCGCCGAAAAATGCACGCGCCTCCGGAAAAATCTGCGGTCCAGTGCGCGCTACGTTCATCGAGACCAATCGACTCACCAGCATGATAGAGTGCCGCACAGATGAGTGATGCTTCCGGAAACTTCTCGAAGACTTGCCGCGCGCGCGCAAAGTAGTCTGAATCGATCGGGTAAGAGTCATCGTCGAAGCTCGCAACAAACTCACCGCGCGCCGCACTCACCAACTTATTGCGTCCTCCGCCCGGGCCAACTTGTTCCACGCTGCGCAGGATCTGAATTCCAGGAAACGCCTCTCGAATAGCGTTCTCACAGTCAATCTGATTGGCATCGACGTGGACGAGAATCTCGTCCGGTGCAGGCACACAACTCTGAAGTATTCGCAACGTCGCCAACGTCTGCTCAACTCGCTCGTACGCAGTGACAATTGCAGAGATCATCAGGCTTTACACAGTCGCTCGCGCAGTATTTTTGCAAGCGCAACGGCTCCGGCTTCGTTCGGATGAAAACCGTCACGATAAAACAAAGCGGCACCATTTAGTTGCGAGGCCCAATCGACAAATTCAACGCTTTCAGCCTCCGCGATCTGCTGGAGACGTGCATTCACAGCTTTGAAATGCCCGGCGGAACCTGGGAAGCGATTCTCGTCCACAGGCAGAAGTCCAAGCACAACAACGCGCGTCGCCAGCGATTGCAGTTGCTTTATCAGTTTTGTTTGATACGAGGCGAGCGTATCCAGATCGATCAATGGCTTGCCGGGTCGTGCCTGCAAAAGCCTCAAGCGCATTTTCTGTTTCAACGCATCAACTGATGTCTGCTTGGCCTTCCGCCACCACGTAGTGCTGAAGTAGCAACGCGGATCCATTGCAGAGTAATTTCGCCACGATGGCGGCACCCACCAGGGCCAGCCGGCATCTGAAACCATCGCGGGACGGATAATGCTTTCAAGACTTCCTCTGAAAATCACCACGAGCTCAGGTCGCAAGTCGCCGATGAGCGGCAACCACTCAAAGTCGGATTCGATTGTCTTTCCTTCACACGCAAGATTCCAGAGCCGCAAGCCCCCGATGTTGGATCTAACCTCGCCTTTAAGCGCGTCTCTATCGCGCGAACGAATCTCGGAGGCCCCAAGTTGTTTCGCGAGTTCGGCAACGTGACTGATCCTTTTTGCGCCGACGCCTTCGGTGAGACTGTCACCCAGAAACACCCAATTGCGAGATCCATCGACCAAGCGATCAGACGTCGTACCCACCCGCTACTGCGAGGTGGTACTGACCCTGTCCAACAAGCAAACTCAATTCAAACGAGCAACAACCATTTGATGGTCGCGCCAGAACGGGTACCACGATCTGTTTCGTCCCAACAGTCGACGCGCGGGCTCCAGGAGATGTACGCGCCACCACGCCCCCGCGCCCGGACTCGAAGGATGCCCGCAACGATTCCACGCGAGGATCTCGTAGCCGTGCGATTCCAGCAGTTTTCGCAAACCCGATTGTGAGAACACTGAAATATGACCGCACCAGCGCAGGTACGACCACTGTGGTCCAGCGATCTTTGCGGGGTAGGAATCGGCATCGCCGGTAAGCAACAACACCACACCTCGCGGGCGCAGATGTCGCTTGAACGACTCGACGAAATGATGCGGATCGATCACATGTTCAATCACGTCGAGCGCCGAAACGACGTCCGCCCGGTATTC
>DASTVU010000023.1:0-6320 GCA_035758935.1 Pyrinomonadaceae bacterium
CCAATTGGTACACGTTCGGGCGCCTGGCCTGGAATCCGGATACATCGTCTCAACAGATCGCGACGGAATGGACAAGGATGACACTCACTCGCGATCCAAAAGCCATCGCGACGATTGTGCGGTTAATGCTCGGCTCGCATGAGGCGGTCGTTGATTACATGACGCCGCTCGGGCTTCATCATCTGTTTTGGGGTGGACATCATTATGGACCAGCGCCATGGTGGGACAAGGAGAAGCGTGACGACTGGAACCCGGTTTACTATCACAAGGCAGATGCATTCGGTATTGGATTCGATCGGACGAAGACTGGCAGCAACACCGTGAGCCAGTATCATCCGCCAGTGCGCCGGCAGTTTTCGAATCTTCAGCACTGTCCGGAAAAGCTTCTACTCTGGTTTCACCACGTGTCGTGGGACCACAAGATGAAGTCCGGGCGGACGCTGTGGGATGAGCTGGCTTTGCACTATCAACATGGTGTTGATTGGGTGCGAGCGACACGAGCGACCTGGACCACGCTGGCTGGCGCGATTGACGAGGAGCGCTATTCCGAGATCACGAAGAAGCTGGAGATACAGGAAAGGGATGCGATCTGGTGGCGCGACGCGTGTTTGCTCTACTTTCAGACTTTCGCAAAACGTCCCCTGCCGGCGGCTGTCGAAAAACCGGCGCATGCGTTAAGTGAATACAAGGCGAAAGCGTTGGATTGGTGAAGTTTTAGCCACAGATGAACACGGATGAAAATCGCTGATTTACGCGCAGTTACTATAACTGTTCCGCTTGAGGCGCCGTTGCGTCATGCAAACGGGTGTCACTGGGGACGGTTCGTGCGGACGATTGTGGAGGTGGAGACTGATGAAGGGTTGATCGGATTGGGTGAGATGGGCGGTGGTGGTGAGTCAGCGGAAGCCGTCTTTCACGGGCTCAAGTCTTATTTGATCGGACACGATCCCGCGCGACTGGAAGAGCTGAAATTTCTGATCTCGAATCCGACTGCGTCGCTCTACAACAATCGCACACAGATCCTGGCCGCGATCGAGTTTGCGTGTCTCGATATTCTCGGACAGAAGTGGGGTGTTCCTGTTTCTGAAATCCTCGGCGGACGTTTACGCGAGCAGGTTCCTTTTGCGTCTTACTTGTTTTTCCGTTATCCGCAAAATGGACAAGGCGAAGTTCGAACGGTCGAACAGCTCGTTGAATCAGCTAAGACACTGAAGAAGCAATGCGGCTTCACGTCGCACAAGTTGAAGGGCGGCGTTTTTCCGCCTGAATACGAACTCGAATGTTATCGCGCGCTTGCGTCTGCACTCGAAGGCGATCGCTTTCGATTCGATCCGAATGGAGTTTGGTCCACCGAAACGTCTATCTGGTTTGGACAACAGATCGAAAACATCAGAAACGACTATCTCGAAGATCCAGTGTTTGGAATGAACGGCATGCGCCGCGTGCGTGAGAAGGTTCGGATGCCACTCGCGACCAACACCGTCGTCGTAAACTTCGAACAACTCGCAGCCAACGTCTTGAATACCGCAGTCGACGTCATACTGCTTGATACGACTTTCTGGGGCGGCATTCGTGCGTGTGTAAAAGCTGCTGCCGTTTGTGAAACGTTTCAACTGGGCGTGGCCGTGCATTCTTCCGGCGAGCTCGGAATTCAGCTAGCGACGATGCTCCATCTCGGCGCGGTAATTCCAAATCTGTCGTTCGCGGCTGACGCGCATTACCATCATTTAACAGATGACATCATTGAAGGTGGTAAGCTGAAGTACGACAACGGTGCGATTGCCGTACCCATTACGCCTGGTCTGGGTGTTAAGCTGGATCGCGATAAAGTTGCCGAGTATCGCGAGTTGTACCAGCGGCTTGGATCGTATCCGTACGATCAGGATCCATTGCGGCCGGGTTGGACTCCGACGATTCCGAACGATCGTTGGGCCGACCCGCAGGATGCAAGAGCCCCCATGATTCCGTCTTAATTGAGAAACTTTATGGTGACGTCAACCGAAAGTCGCACGAAGTACGCTGACTTGCTCACGCATCCGGAAGAACTGCGCGCGCGAGTCGAAATCGTTGTGAACTCAATGCCGGTGATGGATGTGCACACGCATCTGTTTCCGTCGGAGTTCAATGGCTTATGTCTCTATGGGATCGATGAACTGCTGACCTATCACTACCTGACAGCGGAAACGCTACGCTCAGCGCGAATCACTCACGATCGTTTCTGGCAGTTGTCCAAAACAGATCAGGCAGACCTCGTTTGGCACACGCTGTTCGTCGAGAACTCGCCGGCATCAGAGGCGGCGCGCGGAATTGTGACGGTGCTCGATGCTTTCGGACTCGACACGCGTGCCGAGAATCTGAGCGAGGCGCGTGCATTCTTCAACTCACGTCGCATGGCTGAACACATCGATCGCGTTTTCGACATTGCGCGGGTGAGTGGTGTCGTGATGACGAACGATCCGTTCGACGACTCAGAAGGTGAGATCTGGAAGAGTGACATTAGCACTGATCCTCGTTTTAAGTCGGCGCTGCGGTTGGACCGTCTGCTGAATGTGAACCGAGTTACGGAAACTACGACGAGTCTGCGACATTTTCTCGATCAATGGATCGAGCGAATGAATCCTCTGTACATGGGCGTGTCGTTGCCTGCGGATTTTAAGTTTCCTGCTGACGACACACGCGACCAGTTGCTACGAGAAGTGGTCCTGCCGGCAGCAAAGGAACATGGGCTTGCGATCACGTTGATGGTTGGTGTGCGTCGACGCGTAAATCCGAAATTGAAAGAAGCTGGTGACGGTGTTGGCAAAGCGGATGTAACCGCTGTCGAAAGACTTTGTGAGGAGTTTCCGGATGTGAAGTTCCTGGCGACATTTCTTTCGCGTGAGAACCAGCATGAGTTGTGTGTGGCGGCGAGAAAGTTCAACAACCTGATGCCATTTGGTTGCTGGTGGTTTTTGAACAATCCGTCGATCGTGTCTGAGATCACGCGCGAGCGATTGGAGTTGTTGGGGACAAGTTTTATCCCGCAACACTCCGATGCGCGAGTGCTCGAGCAATTGATTTACAAGTGGAAGCATGCGCGTAAAGAGATCGCCGACGCGCTCGCTGATTCGTACGAACGATTGCTGAGTAGCGGACGAGCTGTTACTGCGGAGGAGATCACGCGCGACGTGAATCGCATGTTCTCAGGGAATTTTAGTGCCTGGGTTGGTTTTAGACAGGATTAACAGGATTCTTACAAGATATACAGAATCCTGCTAATCCTGGACATCTTGTAAATCCTGTCCAAATAAAACAAAGGGGAACGCCCATTTGATTAAAAAACGAGTCGTTGGTCTCACGATCAGCATCACGCTCATCATTTCAGTATTTGGTTTACCCGTGGCGCACATGAATTCACAGGACAATCGTCCGGACTACAAAAATCCGCGTCTACCAGTCGAACGTCGCGTCGCAGATCTTTTGTCGCGCATGACGCTGGAAGAAAAGGTCGCGCAACTAACGTGCCTGTGGGGCGGTCGCCCGCAAGTGAATCCGCAAACAGATTTCGCTACCGATCGCGGTGACTTCTCGCCCGCAAAAGCCGCGGAAGTCATGAAACACGGCATCGGACAAATCGCGCGCCAGCGAGAGCGTAAAGGCCCACGCGAAGGTGCGACGTTTGCGAACGCGCTTCAGAAGTGGCTCGTCGAGAATACGCGACTCGGCATCCCGGCGATTTTTCACGACGAGATACTGCACGGCCACATGGCCAAAGGCAGCACGAGTTTTCCGCAGCCGATTGCACTCGCCACGACCTGGGATCCGGAATTCATCACCAAGGTCTTCACCGCCGGTGCACTCGAGACCCGCGCACGCGGTAGTCAGCTCGTGCTTGGTCCAAATCTGGATCTTGCACGCGACGCGCGTTGGGGCCGCACCGAAGAAACTTACGGCGAAGATCCTTATCTGACTTCGCGCATGGCCGTCGCGATCGTAAAAGCCTTGCAGGGACCGGGACCGGGCGTTGATGAGAATCACGTCATGGCCACTGCGAAACACTTTGCTGCACACGGCCAACCGGAAAGCGGCACCAACATCGCTCCAGTCAATTTTTCAGAACGAACGTTGCGCGAATACTTTCTGCCGAGCTTCAAGGCAGCCGTAACAGAAGCAAAGATCGCTGCCGTGATGCCTTCGTACAACGAGATTGATGGCGTGCCCTCACATGCGAATAAGTGGTTGCTGCAAAAACTGCTGCGCGAGGAGTGGGGATTTGATGGGCTTGTGGTCTCGGACTACTACGCGATTCCGCAGATGATGGACCTCCATCGTCTCGCCGCAGATAAAGCGACGACTGCGAAGCTCGCTATCGAAGCGGGTGTCGACACTGAACTTCCCGATCCCGATTCGTATCCAACGCTTTTACAGCTTGTTAAAGATAAGCAGGTTTCGGAAGCCGCAATAGATCGTGCCGTGGCGAGAAATCTACGCGCGAAGTTTCTGCTCGGGTTGTTTGAGAATCCTTATGTTGATGTTGAACGTACGGTGCGCGTCACGAATTCGGCGGAACACAGAGCTCTCGCAGCGGAAGCGGCGCGTCGATCAATTACTCTGCTGAAGAACGACAATAACCTTTTGCCTTTGAATTCGAACACGTTGAGGTCGATCGCGGTGATTGGTCCAAACGCGGCGCAGGTTCATCTCGGTGGATACAGTGATGATCCGATGCGCGGTGTCAGCGTCTTGCAGGGAATTAAGGACAAGGTTGGCAGTAAGATCAAAGTCAACTATGCCGAAGGCTGCAAGATAACCAAAGAAGGTGGTAACTGGTTCTCGGATACTGCTCAGCTGAGTGATCCGGCGGAAGACAGCAAGTTGATCGCGGAGGCGGTGCAGGTCGCGAAAGGCTCTGACGTCGCATTGCTTGTTCTCGGAGGTAATGAAGACACAAACAAGGAAGGTTGGGCCGACAATCATCTCGGCGATCGCGACAGTCTTGATCTTGTTGGACGACAAAATGACCTTGTCAAAGCTGTTCTCGAGACCGGTAAACCAACAATCGTTCTGTTGATTAACAGTGGTCCACTCTCGATCAACTACATTGCCGCGAATGTGCCGGCCATACTCGAAGGATTTTATTTAGGACAGGAAACCGGTGTCGGCGTCGCCGATGTTCTCTTTGGCGATTACAATCCAGCCGGCAAACTCACGATCAGTTTCCCACGATCGGTGGGCCAGCTACCGCTTTACTACAATCGCAAGCCGACCGCCCGTCGCGGCTATCTCTTTGCCAACAAGGAACCTCTGTTTCCGTTTGGCTTTGGACTTAGCTACACGACTTTCTCCTATTCAAATCTGAAAGTTAATCCTGCACGCATCGACGTAGCTGGCGATACGAAAGTCAGCGTAACCGTAACAAACACTGGAAAGCGTGCCGGCGATGAGATAGTGCAGCTCTACATTCGAGATCTGGTGAGCTCGGTAACGCGACCAATAATGGAGCTCAAAGACTTCAAGCGAATCTCGCTTGCGGCGGGCGAGAGCAAGACGGTCGAGTTCGTAATCACGCCCGACAAACTCTCATTTCTCGATCTGAATATGAAAAGCGTCGTCGAGCCGGGATGGTTCGACATCATGGTGGGAACAAGTTCGGTAAAGTATGAAACAGCTAAGCTCGAAGTGGTTGCGAAGTAGCCACAAAAAGGCACAAAAAGCACATAAAATAATTGCTCTTAGTTTTGCGCTGCTTTGCGCCTTGGCGATGTGTATTTCGGTGGCGGCGCAGGAGAGAGCGCTGAAGGATGTTTTTAAGAATGACTTTCGTGTTGGCGCCGCGCTGAATCGGCGGCAGATCTTTGAGCAAGACACTCGCGGCGCACAGATCGTCAGCACTCACTTCAACAGCATCACTCCCGAGAACATTCTGAAGTGGGCGCTGGTCCATCCCGAGCCGGATAGATATGACTTTGCCGCTTCCGATCGTTTCGTCGAGTTCGGCGAGAAGCGCGGGATGTTCATCGTTGGGCACACGCTCGTCTGGCACAACCAAACACCTCGTTGGGTGTTCGAAGACGGAAAAGGAAATCCTGCGGATCGTGAGACGCTGCTGAAGCGCATGCGCGATCACATCTTCACGGTTGTCGGTCGTTACAAAGGCAAAATCAAAGGTTGGGACGTAGTCAACGAAGCTCTGAATCAGGACGGCACGATGCGGCAATCGCCGTGGTTCAAGATCATCGGCGAAGACTACCTGGTCCAGGCTTTCAAGTTTGCTCACGAAGCGGATCCGAGCGCCGAGCTCTATTACAACGATTACGATTTGCAACTGCCTGCGAAGCGTG
>DASTVU010000024.1:0-3052 GCA_035758935.1 Pyrinomonadaceae bacterium
TGCGGTATCCGACATGAACGCCGGCGCGTTTCCGATGAGCAACGGTCTGACGCGCATGCAATCACGCTTCTTGGCCGAACCCGAGAAGCTCGACGAAGTTTTCGGCGATAAGAAATCTTTCGACACCGAAGAAGCCGACGAACTCGGGCTGATTACTTTTGCCCCCGATGATCTCGATTGGGAAGACGAGATCCGCGTCGCAATCGAAGAACGCACATCGTTGTCGCCCGACGCACTCACCGGCATGGAAGCATCGCTTCGTTTCGCCGGTCCGGAAACTATGGACACAAAGATCTACGGCCGCCTGACCGCATGGCAAAACTGGATCTTCCAACGGCCAAACGCGGTCGGCGAAAAGGGCGCCTTGACCAACTACGGCAAGCCGACGCAAGCGGTGTTTGACTATAAACGAACATAGCAATGTAGAGCTTTGTGCTTTGTACTTTGTGCTTAGTTATTGGCTCAACCAAGTACGAAGCACAAAACACAAAGTACAAAGCACAAAACACAAAGCACAAAGATCATGAACTTATACGATCGCATTCCTAACAACGTTAACCTCTCTGAAGACAAGAAGCTTCAACGGGCCCTGGAGAAGTGGTTGCCAAACTATCTCGACTGGTGGCGCGAGATGGGACCTGAGGGATTCCAGGAGAAAGATGTGTGGCTGCGCACTGCAATCGACGTCGGCTCAGAAGGCTGGGCTCACTTCGATTACGTGAAGATGCCTGAGTATCGCTGGGGCATCTTTCTCGAACCAGCGCAACCAGATGCAAAAGTCGGCTTCGGCGACAACTACGGACGCCCCGCGTATCAGGAAGTGCCCGGCGAGTTTCGTAATGCTTTGCGCAGGATCATCGTGACGCAAGGCGATACAGAGCCCGCGTCAGTCGAACAACAACGCCAGCTCGGCAAGACTTGTCCATCGCTTTACGATCTGCGCAATCTCTTTCAAGTGAACGTCGAAGAAGGCCGGCATCTTTGGGCCATGGTCTACTTGCTGCACGGTTACTTCGGGCGCGATGGTCGCGACGAAGCAGACGACTTGCTGCAGCGTCGTAGCGGCAATCCCGACAAGCCCCGCATTCTCGAAGCGTTCAATCAGCCATGCGACGATTGGCTCAACTTCTTCGCCTTCACAATGTTTACCGATCGCGACGGCAAGTATCAGCTTTCCGCACTCGCCGAATCGGGCTTCGAGCCGCTTGCACGTACGTGCAAATTCATGCTCACCGAAGAAGCGCATCACATGTTTGTCGGCGACACAGGACTGGGCCGCGTCTGTCGTCGCACGGCACAACTGATGAAAGAAGGTGACGTGCGTGAGCTCGGCGGCATTCCGCTCGACATCATTCAGAAGTACATCAACTTCTGGTTCAGTTACTCGCTCGATCTGTTTGGCGGCGAGATCAGTTCAAATTCTGCTGACTTCTTCGCCGCAGGTTTGAAAGGTCGTTACAAGGAACAGGATCAGTACACCGATCACCTTGCTACAAATGACAGCTTCACGATGACAGTCGTCGAAGATGGCCAACTCAAGTCGCGCGAAGTTGGATTGCGAAATGCGTTGAATGAGGTGTTGCGTGGTGAGTATGTGAAAGACTGCGAGAAAGGCCTGGCACGTTGGAACAAAGTGCTTGCCGAGGAAGGTGTGAGCGAACGTCTCTATCTTCCGCATCCGCGTTTTCACAGGCACGTTGGTGAGTACGCCGGGCACACGTTCGATCTACAGGGAAACTTGATCTCGCGTGAAAAGTTTGAGCAACACAAATCTGAATGGCTGCCGACGATCGAAGATCGCGAGTACGTGCGCAGCTTGATGCATCCGGTGTACGAGCCGGGCAAGATCGCCAACTGGATCGCACCACCGGCGGCTGGGATTAAAGGTAAGCCGTTTGAGTTTGAGTACGTGAGGCTATAGAGAAGTTTAGCCACAGATGAACACGGATTTTTAACTGATGACTCGTTACGACCAGAAGCTCGAGTTTATTCTTCGCACTGCGGCACGCATTTTTGCCGAGAAGAGTTATCACTCGACTTCAATGCGCGACATCTCACGCGAGACGAATATCAGTCTTGCTGGTCTATATCATTACTGTAAATCAAAGGAAGAGTTGTTGTTCCTCATTCAGGACAACTGCTTCGGGCGTGTACTTGAAACGTTGGAACATCGATTACAGGATGTTACTAATCCAATCACCAAACTCGGCATCTTTATCGAGAACCATCTCTCGTTCTTCGCCGCAAACATGTCGGAGATGAAAGTTCTTTCACACGAAGCGGAGTCTCTGCGTGGTGACCTATATACTCACGTCTCCACGCGTAAAGAAACGTACACAAAACTGGCGCGCCAGATTCTACGCGAGGTGCAGGATAGCCAAGAGAACGAGGAGCCGATCGATCTGACCGTCGCGACCTACGCGCTGTTTGGAATGATGAATTGGATTTATAACTGGTACGATCCGCAGGGGAAACTCAAAGTCTCTGATTTGGCTGGCAATGTTATGAAGCTTTTCCTGAACGGGTTTCTACCGAACGGAATGTGTCATGGTGTTCCTATACCGTCAGAGAGCCCGAGCGTTTGGAGCCACGGATAACACGGATGCAAAAACTCGATTACGAAACTCGCGACGGCGTCGCCGTCATCACACTCAACGATCCACCCGCAAACACGTACAGCTATGAAATGATGCAGCAGCTCGATCGTGCGATTCTCGATGCGCGCATGGACGAAGCTGTTCAGGTGATTGTGATCACGGGCAAGGGCGAGAAGTTTTTCTGCGCGGGCGCCAATATCCAGATGCTCGCGGACGTGACACCCACATTCAAGTATTACTTCTGCCTTCATGCAAACGAGACGCTCAACCGCTTGGAACAAACACCGAAACTTGTTATCGCAGCGATCAATGGCCACTGCGTTGGCGGCGGTTTGGAAGTTGCGATGGCAGCGGACATTCGCATCGCACGCAAAGACTCGGGCAAGTTGGGGCTGCCGGAGGTGTCGCTAGGCGTGTTGCCGGGAACGGGCGGCACGCAACGGCTCGTGCGGATT
>DASTVU010000025.1:0-9951 GCA_035758935.1 Pyrinomonadaceae bacterium
GAAGGTGTCTGCGAGTGAATGTAGTATTCATATGACCATAAAAAAAGCGGCCCGTTGGCCGCTTTGTTACGCCGTCTCTGACGGTCGCTCGACGATTACCACTCCCTCTTCTTCGTCAAACTCCTGGAGCATCACCTTGATAATCTCGCTCTTCTTGGTGGGAACGAGTTTGCCGATGTAGTCAGCCTGAATCGGCAACTCCCGATGTTCTTTGCCGCGATCGATTAAGACTGCCAGTTGCACGCGACGCGGGCGACCGAAGTCAATTAACTGATCGAGAGCTGCGCGAATGGTTCGGCCGGTGTAAAGCACATCGTCGATCAGGACGATGTTGCGATTTTCAATGTCGCCGGGAAGATCCGTACGATTAACAACAGGCTTCGCGCCGACAGTTGAGAGGTCGTCACGATAAAGAGTGATATCAAGCACACCGACCGGCGGACGATAACCTTCAAGGTCGGCGATCTTCTGTGCCATGCGTTCGGCGAGCGGAACACCACGCCGCCTGATCCCAACCAGGAACAAGTCACCGGCGCCATGATTTTCTTCAACAATTTCGGACGAAAGACGAGCCAATGCGCGATTGATGCGCGGGCCATCCATGATGCGGGCTTTCTCGACGAAATCCATGTGTGTGCGCGGATACTAACAAGAAGCGTGTGGCGTGACAAGTTGCCATTGCGCCTTTGTACTTTGTGCTTGGTACTTGGTACTTTGTATTTGATATCAAAGACTCGTGAAAGGGCAAAGCACTAAGAACAAAGTACAAAGATCCAAGATCTAAGGATGTCCTATCGTTCACTGGTACGCCCGCTACTCTTCCGTCTCCCACCAGAGACGGCTCACGAATTTGCTTTACATTCTCTTTCGTTACTTCCGTCGCGGATACTGGCAAAACGCGCGACGCAGAATCCGATCAGCAGGTTCGGTTTGTTGTTCTCGAATCCCGTCGGCCTCGCCGCCGGTTTCGACAAAAACGGTATCGCCCTGCGACCACTCGCGGCGCTCGGCTTCGGTTTCATCGAGGCAGGCACTGTTACGTTTCACCCGCAACCAGGAAATCCGCGACCACGACTGTTTCGCTTGTCTGAGGATCAGGCTCTAATCAATCGTGCAGGATTCAATAACGAGGGCGCAGCGGCGTTTGCAAAGAGAGTCGAGCGTAATCGACCTGATTGTGTGCTCGGTGTGAGTATCGGCAAAAGCAAGATCACACCGCTTGAAGAAGCTACCGACGACTACCTGAAAAGTTTTGAACTCGTCTACAAGGTTGCTGATTACATCGCAGTAAATGTCAGTTCACCAAATACACCGCAACTTCGCGAGCTGCAACAGTCGCAACAACTGACTGCTTTGCTGTCGGCGCTTAAGACGCGTGGGCAGGAACTCGAGAAAAGCCATCAAAAGCGGGTTCCACTGCTCGTCAAACTTTCCCCCGATCTCGAACGCAGCGACCTTGAGATGATTGTCGCGAGTCTAGAAAGCCTTCACATCGATGGCATCATTGCGACTAACACGACGATTAGTCGTGAAAATCTGACCACCGATGCAAAGATTGTGATGGCAGCCGGCGAAGGCGGGCTTAGTGGGAAGCCTTTAAGAAGTCGATCGACGCAAATGATTGCGCATCTCTATGAATTGACAGGTGGCAGCATTCCTCTGATTGGCGTCGGCGGGATCTTCACCGCGCGAGACGCGTGGGAAAAGATTTGCGCCGGAGCAAGTCTGGTGCAGTTGTACACAGGCTTTATCTACCAGGGACCTAACATCGCTAACGACATCAACGAAGGTCTTGCGAAGATTTTGGTGCGCGAGAAATTTGCAAGTATTGATGCCGCAGTCGGTAGTCGTGCAAAAGAATTCTCTGCGTAATCTGTGGATTTATCTTGAAAGGAGATCAATTGACAGCGAAAGAAAAACTCATCATTGCACTTGACGTTGACACACCCACAAAAGCACTCGACCTCGTGAAACAACTTCACAGCGTCGCAGGCATGTTCAAGATCGGCTCTACGCTCTTTACCTCGGCCGGTCCTCAAATTGTCCGAGACATCATCTCGCTCGACTCCAAAATCTTCCTCGACCTCAAATTCCACGACATACCACATCAGGTCGCCGGTGCTGCACGCGCGGCCGCGGAACTCGGAGTCTCGTTGTTCACAATTCACGCCAGTGGCGGCAGCGAAATGATGCGACGGGCAGTCGATGCTGTTAACGAAGTCGCAGAAAAAGGTGGCAATCGCGCGAAAGTACTCGCCATCAGCGTGCTGACCAGTATCGACGCAACAATACTGTCGCAAATCGGCGTGAGTTCGAGTCCGAGTGAATCAGTGCTGCGTCTCGTGCAGCTTGCTAAAGATTCGGGAGTTGACGGCGTCGTCGCTTCACCTCAGGAGATACAGACCATTCGCGGCCTCGTCTCGAATCCCGAGTTTCTTGTGGTCACACCCGGCATACGACCATCGACAGACGAGCACGAGGATCAAAAACGAGTCGCAACACCGGCTGCCGCGATCGCCGCGGGCGCGAGCTACCTCGTCGTGGGACGGCCGATTACTGGAGCATCAGACCCGGTGGCCGCTGCGCAAGCAATTGTCACAGAGATGCAAAAATCCGATGCTTTACTAACGAAAGGAACTGATTGATAAAGGTAGCGTGTACAATCTGTTGGCATGGGCGCTATTTGCCCAACAAATGATTTGAAACTATCATGCCACGGTGAATCGCAGCTTGAAACCCCCGTTTATTTCCACATTATTCATCCTCCTCCTCGCATCCGTTTTTCCATTGTTCGCTCAGGAAAAGGATGGTGGAGTAGCGCCATTTGCTGTTAATCAGTCGCCCTATCGCGTCGGCGAAAGATTGACCTACAACGTATCGTTTTCAAACTTTCCCAGCGCTGCGCATGTGGAAACTGAAGTCGTCTCGCGCGGCATGCACTTTGGTCGTGAGGCTGTCCAACTGCGAGCTCACGTGGAAACCACGGGCGTCATCAACGTTGCTCTTTACGCAATAAATAACGACTACACGACGTACATCGATCCGCATACCGGCCTGCCTTTTCGCTCGGAGGAAAGACCGCGCGACGCGATTCGGTCTGCGGACTTTGTTCGCGATTTCAGTCAGCCGGGAGGGAACGAGGCCATACCACCCAAGCAAAGAGGGTTTCCCGGAACGTATGACCTCCTCTCTGTTTTCTATCGTGCACGTGCGCTTCCGCTCGTTGTCGGTGAGGTTTACGACTTTTCTGTGCGTAGTGAATCGAGCGAGCACCATGCGGAACTGAAAGTGGTTGGCAGAGACACGATCAGAACAAATGTTGGTTCGTATACGACCATCGTTACTCAAATCAAAGTCGCTAACTCACCGATCAAGAGCATGAAGATTTATTTCAGCGACGATGAGCGACATGTGCCCGTACTGATGAGCGCTCGTATAAGTGGAGGTGACTTAATCGCCGAACTCGCCGGGTCTGAGATCGTCAAACCACCTGAAGCAGTCCCAACGCCAACGCCTGCAATCGTTGCTGCGCCGGCTCCGACTCCTGCCGCACCTTCATTAAGTGAGGGGTTGCCATTTAAGATTGGCGAGCAACTCAACTATCAGGTGTTTATTGGTACAAACAATACGCCACTCGGTGTCGCGACGTTTCAGGTGCGTGGACGTTCTAAATACTTCGACCGCGACGGTGTTTATCTTTCTGTTACTGCGCAAACGACAGGAGCGGCCGCGGCGCTTTTTGTCGCGCGTGATCAAATAGACTCCTACGTCGATCCGAGAGCAATGCTTCCCTATCGCACAGTCATGAATTTGGCGGAGGGCGCGCGACGTCTCAACCAGACTCTCTCTATTAACCAGGACAACGGCCTTGCCACTACGGATAAGGGAGCCCGGATAGAGATCCCCGTCGGCACTCACGATTACGTTTCGTTCTTTTATATCCTACGGTCATTCAATCTAACGCCTAAAAAACGAAACGCAATTGCGGTCCTGGTTGAAAACAAACCAAAGACTATGTTCGTGGAATCGCAGAAACGTGAAATGATCCAGCTCGGCGATCGCCAGGTGCCGGCGATAGCAGTGTCAATAACGACTGACGACCCTCAGCCGGATAAATACCAGCTACGCATGTGGATCAGCGACGATCGCCAGCGTATGCCGCTCCGGATCACCTGCACCACGAGGCTCGGCCTTCTTCGCGCCGACCTCGCTATCCTTCCAACTACCCCTCAATAAAAATTTAGCCCGCAGATCTGAAATTGAAATCTATTTTCAACTAGGCTATAATCCGGCGTCATCATGCTGAACTCATTCATTATCGTAATGCGCGAAGGCTTCGAGTCGTTTTTGCTCGTCGCCATCATTCTTGCTTACCTTCGTAAGTCGGAACAAAAATGGCTCAACCCCACGGTGTAAGTTTCCATTGCCCTTGCACTCGGGGCAAGCGGTGGGCTCGCTTACGTGCTTAATGTCGGTGTTGAGGAAACGACCGTCACGAATATGTTCGGTGCTTTTCTTGGGGGTTACGTCAACCAGTTCTTCGCCAATGAAGCGCTGCGTGAGGCGGTTCTCGGCGCAATTGCGGTGGTGATGGTTGGAACACTCGTGATTCACATGTGGCGCCACGGCCATAAAATTCAGCATCACATGCGCGAGAAATTACAGGCCGTTTCGTCAAAGAGCTCACGCATTGCGGCAGTCGCGGGTGTCTTCCTATTTACTTTCCTCATGATCACCCGCGAGGGAATGGAAACGGCGTTGATGCTGATGCAGGTAAAGGATCCATACCTGATCAATGGAGCCTTGCTGGGACTCGGCGCTGCGATCGCGTTTGCGATTGGTTGGGCCAAGTTTGGGCATCTGATCAATGTCAGACGCTTCTTTCAAGTCACCGGAATCTTTCTGCTGCTCTTCATGGTCCAGATAAGCATCTATTCTTTCCACGAGTTTGCAGAGGCGGGTCTGTTGCCCAACAGCGAATTCCTTCATGAAGCAACGGAAAAGTTTTCACCTGACGGGCTCTACGGTAAATGGTTTTCACCCATCATGATCGGGATCTGCGCGTTGTGGCTCCTGGGCGCCTGGCTCATTGATAAAAGAACTAAGCCGCAAACTATGCGGATAACATCTTCGCCAGCTCACGCTTCAACAACTTCCCTGTCGGACCTTTCGGAATATCCTCAACAAAGTGCACCGTCTTCGGGCATTTGAAATCTGCGAGTCGAGCTTTGCAGAAGTCGATCACTTCCTGTTCAGTCGGGTTCGCTTCCGGCTTTAACACCACAACTGCCGCGACCTCTTCGCCGTAAAGTGCATCGGGTACGCCTACCGCAGCCGCAGCAGCAATAGCTGGATGTTGATATAAAACCTCGTCAATCTCACGCGGATAGATGTTTTCACCACCGCGGATGATCATGTCTGACTTGCGATCGACGATGAAATAAAAGCCGTCCTCGTCGCGATATCCGATGTCCCCGGTGTGAAACCAGCCATTGCGAAACGCTGTCGCATTCGCCGTGTCGTTTTTGTAGTACCCCTTCAGAATGTTGTCTCCACGCAGGACGATTTCGCCTAATTCGCCATCCGGCACCTCGCGATCTTCTTCGTCAACTACGCGCATTTCGTTCCCGATCGGAACGCCACACGATCCGGGACGACGACGCTGATCCGGCGGATTGAAAGTCGAACGACAGGTCGACTCGGATAGACCATATCCCTCAATCACGAGACAATTGAATCGCTCTTCAAATCGTCGCAAAACTTCCGCCGGCACCGGCGCAGAGCCACACATCGCGAACCGCAGCTGATCAGTTTTGAGATCGACAGGAACGCCATCCGGATAAGTGCTCAACAACATCGAGAGCATCGTTGCCACTGAACCAAACGAAGTGATCTGATAATCGGAAATGATCTGCCAGAACCGTGACGCTGAAAACTTTGCACTCACAACACTCGAGCCACCCGCGTAGAGTGCAGACATCGTGGTCACCGAAACGGCGTTCATGTGAAACAACGGCATCATCGTCAGCAGCCGGTCTTTTTCTGTGAAACCGAGCCAACCGCTGATCTGTCGAGCATTGGCGATCACGTTTCCGTGCGTGAGCAAACAGCCTTTTGGTTTGCCGGTGGTGCCTGACGTGTAGATGATTATTGCTTCGTGATCGCAATCAATATCAGCGCGCGGCGCCGGTCCATCACAATAAGCACTGGTTACTTCAGCTTCGTCATCGAATTGAATTACAGCCTGAAGACTCGGCAGCTCATTGCGGATCGTCTCCACAACCGGCAGAAACTCCGAATTGACCAGCAAGGCCTTTGCTTCTGAGTTTGAGATGACGTACGAGATCTCCTGTGACTTCAGCAGCGAGTTGATCGGCCCCGCCAGGGCTCCAATCTGCCAGCAGGCAAAATAGGCAATCACGTACTCGACACTGTTCGGCAACAGCAGACTTACGACATCGCCCTTCTTCACCCTGTGTGCCGCGAGCATCCTCGCGGTGCGCTGAACGGCGGCTTCGAATTGTTTATAGGTAAATTGGCGTTTGTCATTTTCTGAGAAAAGAAAAGGTTTATCGGGCGCGGCGGCGACACGCTGGTTCAGGAGTTCAGGGATGCTTTGTGGTTCCGCAGTCGTCATGGTCTTATTAAGCCACAGATGAACGCGGATTAAAAAAAGATCTTGGGGCATGATATATTCCAGCACTCGTATGGATATTCCTTTCAATATTTACTGCAATTTCACGGGTGGCAGATGGTACCTATCCGCCTCCACCCGCACTGCTCAAAACATCAATCCGGCCAATACTGACGACATACTTGGCACTATCCGCCAGGCGACACGCTATGAGGCTCGAAGCGCTGTGGAAGCGGCAGCCAGTGCGTTTCGCGGCTGGCGCGCGACTCCGGCGCCCGCGCGCGGTCGCATCGTCGCGAAGGCCGCGCGCCTGCTAGAAGAGAACAAGGAGGAGTTGGCCCAACTTCTCACGCGCGAAGAGGGTAAGACGATTGCGGAGTCACGCGGCGAGTTACAGCGTGCGATCAACGTCGCTGAGTTTTGCGCGGGCGAGTCACGACGCATGAACGGCGAGACGATTCCCTCCGAACTGCCCTTAAACTTTGCCTACACGATCAAGCAACCGCTCGGCGTCGTCGCTTGCGTGACGCCGTGGAATTTTCCGGTCGCGATCCCAATCTGGAAGATCGCGCCTGCTTTGGTCGCAGGCAACACGGTCGTCTTCAAACCCGCATCGATCACACCAGCGACCGCGGTTCGCATCACAACGCTCTTCGAAGCCGCAGGAATACCACCGGGCGTTTTGAATCTCGTGATTGGATCCGGTTCCGAAGCAGGCGACGAGATCATCAACCACCCTGCGGTCAAAGCAATTTCATTTACCGGATCAAACGGGGTCGGTATTCGGCTTTACGAACAGGCTTCGAGACGCGGCGCCAAGGTTCAATGCGAGATGGGTGGAAAGAATCCGGTCGTGATCCTCGAAGACGCCGATATGGATCTCGCCGTGGAGTCAACCGCACAAGGCGCGTTTGGATCTTCCGGCCAGCGTTGCACGGCAACGAGTCGTGCCGTCGTGATGGACGAGGTTGCTGACGAATTTGTCGAGCGTCTGGCAAAGCGTGCTGAGTCGATGCGGATTGGGCCCGGAGCGGATCCCGAGACTGAGATGGGTCCGTGTGTCGATGAGAGTCAGTTCAACACCGTGCTCGAGTACATCAACATCGGACGTGAAGACGGCGCCACGCTTGTGTGCGGCGGCGAGCGTGCGACCGGCGAGGGGCTTGATAAGGGTTACTTCGTTCGTCCCACGATCTTCGATCACGTTACACCCGACATGCGCATCGCCCGCGAAGAGATTTTTGGACCAGTGTTGTCGGTGTTGCGTGTGAAAAACTTCGAAAAGGCGATGGAAGTCGCAAATGACTGCGAGTATGGTCTGTCGTCGTCGATCTTCAGCAACGACGCCTCGCGCATCTTCCGTTTTGTTGACGACATCGAAACCGGAATGACGCATATCAACTCACCGACCACGGGCGGTGAAGCACACATTCCATTTGGCGGCACGAAAGGCACCGGCATCGGCGATCGCGAACAGGGTTCCACCGCACTCGATTTCTACACGGAGCTGAAGGTGGTCTACGTCGATTACACCGGTCGCAAGCGCGAAGGCAATCTTTATTGACGGATGCAGATACTTCTCTGTTTGATCGCGATTCTCTCATGCGCAGCCCCGGCGGTAGCGCAGTCGAATGGCAGCGTTTACACGCTGCTCGGAGACAAAGACTGTCGCAAGATCAAATCGGCGGAGGCTGGCGATGACGGCTACGAAGGGCGCTGTCCCGGAACAGCCGGGTACAGTTTGTTGCTGAGTGAAGGCGACCTGCGTCAGAACATCACGATTATTACTCCAAAGGGCACGCAACATTCACTTGATTTGTGGAGTGTTGTCAGTGGCGGCTTTTCGAGTGTTGGTCCGAAGGCCGAGTGGCGTCTGGCTTCGCAAAACCGGAAGCTGGTACCGGTGGCCTTAATCATTCGCTACAACGCCAGCGAAGATCCCGAGTCACCAAACAAAATAACGTCGTATCTGGCCGTAGCGAAGATCACCCTGACTACGATCTGCGTCACCGACAAAATTTCGCCCGGCCCAAAAGCAAACGAGGACGCCCGTCGCGCCGCCGACGCCGCCTCAACAAAACCCTGTCTTAAACAGTAGTCCAATCTGCGAAATCTGTGGATACAAACTCATGAAAACTCTTATCAAGAATGGTCGCGTTGTGACTGCGGTTGATGATTACCGCGCTGATGTTTTGATCGAGAACGAAAAGGTTTCGGTGATCGGCGCTGGGTTGCAGATGGAGGCCGATCAAACGATTGACGCGAATGGAAAACTCGTCATTCCAGGTGGCATCGATCCGCATACACACATGGAGCTGCCCTTTGGTGGCACCGAATCGTCTGACGACTTTCGCACCGGCACGATCGCTGCCGCGCACGGCGGCACGACCAGCATCATCGACTTCGCTGTTCAATACAAAGGTCAATCTCTGATCGAAGGCATCGACAACTGGCACAAGAAAGCGGAAGGCAAAACCGCGATTGATTACGGCTTTCACCTGATCACGACCGAATTGGAAGACAAACAGATCGAAGAACTCTATACCGCCATGGACGAAGGCATAACGAGCTTCAAGATGTTCATGGCCTATCCCGGTGTGTTTCTGGTCGACGACGCCACGATCTTTCGTGCGATGTCAGCCGCAGGCCAGCGCGGCGGTCTGATCTGCATGCACGCCGAAAACGGAATCGTCATCAACGAGATCATCAAACGCGCTCTGGAGCAAGGCCGGACCGCGCCGAAGTATCACGCCTTAACCAGACCGACAATCGCCGAAGCGGAAGGCGTGCATCGCGCCATCGCGATCGCTGAGATGGCTGAGTCGCCCGTTTATATCGTGCACCTCTCCTGCGCCGATGCACTAAACCAGGTGCGGCAGGCGCGAGATCGTGGCATCCCAGCCTTTGCCGAAACGTGTCCGCAGTATCTCTTTCTTTCGATCGACAACTACGACGAACCGGGCTTTGACGGCGCGAAGTATGTAATGACCCCTCCGTTGCGTGAGAAGTCAAACCAGGCTGAGCTTTGGAAGGGTTTGAAGATGGACGATCTTCAGGTCATCTCAACCGATCACTGTCCCTTCTGTATGAAAGAACAAAAAGAGCTCGGTCGCGACGACTTTACGAAGATTCCGAACGGCGCCCCCGGTGTCGAGAATCGCGTGCCGCTGATCTACAACGGTGGTGTGGTCGAGAATCGCATCAGCTTGAATCGGTTCGTGGAATTAACTTCAACCGCAGCAGCAAAGATGTTTGGTCTGTTCCCGAAGAAAGGGACGATTGCGGTCGGCTCGGATGCCGACATCGTGATCTTCGAT